>NZ_JWGQ01000074.1:0-24419 GCF_001069025.1 Streptococcus sp. 1004_SSPC
GTTCTTATGGGACTTTTTGTGTACACTTAAAAAGCTCTATAATCTCTACAGTGGTTTTACCCAATACAGAAATTATAGAGCCAAAATATCTGAGAGTCTTCTTTATTTGCATTTAGTTGACTAAACTTAGGTTTTATAGAGAACAATCTTAATAAAGCAAGTCGAGTTTTCGGAATTTTCCTAAAATCCTAGTAATAGTAAGGGATTTGTGATAAAATAAACGAGTAAATAAATAAAAGAAGAGGTATGTGAAATGTCACGTAAACCATTTATCGCTGGTAACTGGAAAATGAACAAAAATCCAGAAGAAGCAAAAGCATTCGTTGAAGCTGTAGCATCAAAACTTCCTTCATCAGATCTTGTTGAAGCTGGTATCGCAGCTCCTGCAGTTGACTTGACAACTGTTCTTGCTGCTGCTAAAGGTTCAAACCTTAAAGTTGCTGCACAAAACACTTACTTTGAAAATGCAGGTGCTTTCACTGGTGAAACTAGCCCACAAGTTTTGAAAGAAATCGGTACTGACTATGTTGTTATCGGTCACTCAGAACGTCGTGACTACTTCCACGAAACTGATGAAGACATCAACAAAAAAGCTAAAGCAATCTTTGCTAACGGTATGCTTCCAATCATCTGTTGTGGTGAATCTCTTGAAACTTACGAAGCTGGTAAAGCGGCAGAATTCGTAGGTGCTCAAGTTTCAGCTGCTTTGGCTGGATTGACTGCGGAGCAAGTAGCTTCATCAGTTATTGCGTACGAACCAATCTGGGCTATCGGTACTGGTAAATCAGCTTCACAAGACGATGCACAAAAAATGTGTAAAGTTGTGCGTGATGTTGTAGCAGCTGACTTCGGTCAAGAAGTTGCTGACAAAGTACGTGTTCAATACGGTGGATCAGTTAAACCTGAAAACGTTGCTGAGTACATGGCTTGTCCAGACGTTGACGGAGCTCTTGTTGGTGGTGCATCACTTGAAGCTGAAAGCTTCTTGGCATTGCTTGACTTCGTTAAATAATGAATAAAAAGTTCGAGAACTGTTCTCGGCTTTTTTGTTTGTAAACATGTGTCTAAAAAACTAAACCTAATAAGATAAATATGTGGTTTATATAAATAGAGTTTTGAAATGTTTTGTGGTTTTGATGACATGCCAAGATGTACACTTTTTTACCATAGGCTATATACTTTCTGAGATTGTTCTTTTAGCCTAAAATTTGATAAAATAGAAGGTAACAAAATAAAAAAGGAAGTATCATGTCAAAAGGGTTATTAATCTCAATCGAAGGGCCAGATGGTGCTGGAAAGACTACAGTTTTGGAGGCGCTTTTACCTCGTCTTAGAGAAGCCTATCCAGCCAAAGTCGTGACGACACGTGAACCAGGTGGAGTCGCTATTGCAGAGCAAATTCGTGAGGTTATTTTGGATGTAAATAATACGGCTATGGATGCTAAGACAGAGCTCTTGCTCTATATTGCGGCTCGCCGTCAACATTTGGTTGAGAGGGTTTTGCCAGAGCTTGAAGAAGGCAATATGGTCATCATGGATCGTTTTATTGATTCATCAGTTGCGTATCAAGGGACTGGTCGTGGCTTGAATCAGGATGAGATTGCCTGGTTAAATGCCTATGCGACTGATGGGTATAAACCTGATGTGACCCTATTGTTTGATGTGGATTCTGAAACTGGTTTGGCCCGTATTGCAGCTAACGGCGAACGCGAAGTCAATCGGTTGGATTTAGAGAAGCTTGACCTACATCAGCGTGTACGTCAAGGTTATTTAGATTTAGCACAGGCTGAACCAGAACGTATCAAAATAATCGATGCCTCACAGGCTTTTGAGGATGTTGTAGAGGAAGCTTGGAAAGTAATTAAAGGCTATTTATAAGGAGCAAGATGAAGTTAGCTGAGAGTCAAAGCAAACTATTTGAAGAGTTTTCACAAATTATCAGAGAAAATCGTTTGAGTCATGCTTATTTGTTTTCGGGTGATTTTGGAAGTCTCGATATGGCTATTTGGCTAGCACAGAGTCGGTTTTGTGTGACTCCTGAGAATGGTCTACCTTGTGGTCACTGTCGTCCCTGTCGTTTGATTGCACAGGGGGACTTTTCTGATGTTAAAATAGTAGAGCCACAAGGACAGATTATTAAGACGGACACGATTCGCCAGTTGACTAGAGAGTTTAGTCAATCGAGTTTTGAGGGGCAGGCTCAGGTTTTTATCATTCGTGATGCAGATAAGATGCACGTCAATGCTGCTAATAGTCTATTAAAGTTTATTGAAGAACCTCAAAGTCAGATTTATATTTTTCTTTTGACAGCTGATGATAGTCGTATGTTACCTACGATTAAAAGCCGAACTCAACTCTTTTATTTTCCTAAGAATCGGGCTTATCTGGAAGAATTGCTTCAGAAGGAAGGTTTGTTGTTGACACAAGCCAAAGTGTTGGCAGATTTTGCTAAAGATGATGTTCAGGCTTTAGACTTAGCTAAAGATAATAAGGTTCTTGATCTGATTAATACAGTAGAGCGTTTCACACAGTCCCTGCTATCTAATCAGGACCTGCTTTATTTGGACGTTGCAAAACTGGCTGTCCAGTGTAGTGAAAAGTCGGAACAAGAGATAGTCTGGGCTTTTTTAACTTATCAATTGGGGAAGGATATACAAAATCCAGAAGCAAGACGATGGCTAGACTTAGTTTATGAGGCTCGAAAAATGTGGCTTGCTAATGTCAGCTTTCAAAATGCGATGGAGTATATGGTATTATCATGACAGAAGTCATTGGAATAAAATTTGAAGAAACTGGAGCAGTAGAATACGTTGTTCCTGATAAAAATTACGCCAAAGATGACTTTGTAGTCGTTTTGGAGAAAAAAGATAAGCGCCTAGCCCAGGTTGTCATGGAGAACACAGATTTTCCTGAGGTTAGTTTGCCTGCGGATTTGAATCGGGTTGAAGGATTGGCAGGAGAGAAAGATTTTGCTAGATATGATGAAAATCTTTTGAAGGCTGAAAAGAGTATGGGAGTAGTGGCTGATTTAATTGCTCAAAATCAGCTTGATATGAGGGTGGTGGATATTGTCTTTCCCCTAAATAGCTCATACGTGCGTATCAGTTTTGTGGCTGAAAAGCGGGTAGATTTTCGTCAGTTGCTCAAGGATTTGGCGACTTACTTTAAGACACGTATTGAGTTACGTCAGATTTCAAGTCGTGAGGAATCAAAAATCTATGGTGGCTTAGGACCTTGTGGTCGGGCACTTTGTTGTTCTAGTTTTTTGGGTGAATTCCCACCAGTATCGATTAAGATGGCTAAAAATCAGAGTTTATCTTTGAATTCTGGTAAGATGAATGGGGTCTGTGGTCGACTTATGTGTTGTCTCAGTTATGAAGATGACTTTTACCGAGATAGCAAGGCAAGTTATCCTGACTTGGGTGATGAAATTGAAACCAAGGATGGCACGGGTCAGGTCGTTGCCATTGATGTGATTGCAGGGACTATTAAGGTTGTATTTGAAAAAGGGCGTGCGCCCCTAACTTATGGAGTGGAGGAAGTTCAGCTAAATGGAAAAGCGTGAATTGTATGATAAATTCGAGGAATTATCACAAAATTTGATGTCGATGTTGGCAGAGGTAGAAGCAATTAAGGCGAACTTCTCAGGGATTCTCGATGAAAATACGGCTCTCAAGTTGGAGAATGACAAGTTACGTGAGCACTTGAGTCAAGTAGTTCAAGAGGAGACAGGGACTAAAATGTCTCATGGCAAGGTGAACCTCGAGGCTATTTATGATGATGGATTCCACATTTGCCCAGATTTTTATGGTCAACGTCGTGATAATAATGAAGCTTGTGGCTTCTGTGCAGAATTGTTGTACGGAGATTAAGTATGCAGGTTCAAAAGAGTTTTAAGGGGCAATCTAATTATGGTACCCTTTATTTGGTTCCCACACCTATTGGTAATTTGCAGGATATGACTTTTCGCAGTGTGCAAATCCTGAAAGAGGTGGATCTTATTTGTGCGGAGGACACGCGTAATACAGGTCTCTTGCTCAAACATTTTGAAATTGAAACCAAGCAGTATTCTTTTCATGAGCACAATGCTTATGAAAAAATTCCAGATTTACTGGAACGCTTGAAGTCAGGTCTTTCTTTGGCTCAGGTTTCTGATGCGGGTATGCCTTCCATTTCGGATCCTGGGCATGATTTGGTCAAAGCCGCCATTGCTGAGGATATTCCTGTGGCGGCCTTACCGGGAGCATCAGCTGGTATTACAGCCTTGATTGCTAGTGGTTTAGCACCGCAACCTCATATTTTTTATGGATTCCTGCCTCGTAAAAAGGGACAGCAGATTGATTTCTTCAAGGGAAAAGTATCTTATCCTGAGACACAGATCTTTTACGAGTCACCCTACCGTGTGGCGGATACCCTTGAAAATATGCATGAGGTCTATGGTAACCGTCAAGTAACTCTAGTTCGAGAATTGACCAAGCTTTATGAAGAGTATCAGCGAGGGTCAATTTCAGAAATTTTAGATTATATTGCTAGTAATCCTCTCAAGGGAGAATGTTTACTGATTGTGGCTGGAGCTTCTGAGAATGGTAGGAAAGAAAATCTAACATCAGATGTTACGCCAGTGAAGGCTGTTGAAGCTTTAATTGCTTCTGGTATGAAACCTAATCAGGCTATAAAAACCATTGCTAAAGAGCGAAAAATAAACAGACAAGAGCTTTATAACCTTTTCCATAGGGTTTAAGAGGCTCTTTTTTTGTGGCGACATAATATGTCAGAAAAGAAAGAATTATCAAAAAATTCCGTAAATACACTTGTTTGTCTCATATTTTTGTGTTATATTTTCTAACATAAAATATTTTGTGAATTGGAGTGGTTTTATGGATACAGGTAGCAGTGCCTTTATATTGATTTGTTCAGCCATGGTTTGTTTGATGACACCGGCCTTGGCCTTCTTCTATGGTGGTCTTGGGCGTCGAAAAAATGTCATTAATACTATGATGATGTCTGTTCTTCCCTTAGCTATAGCCTCTCTCTTGTGGATTGTTGCTGGCTACTCGCTTTCTTTTGGCGGTCATGGGAATTTCTTCGGTAATTTCAGTCACCTTTTTTTAAATGGTGTGTCTGAAACGATTTCAAGTCGTGGTCTAGCTATTCCTGATCTCTTATTTGCGGCTTTTCAGATGATGTTTTCCATTATCTGTGTGGCGATTTTGACAGGTTCAGTAGTAGAACGTATGCGCTTTACTCCTTTAACTATTTTCGTAGTCTTTTGGTTATTTTTGGTCTATTATCCTTTTGCACATATGGTATGGGACGAAGGGCTCCTTGCTAAATGGGGGACAATTGACTTCGCAGGTGGTGATGTGGTTCATATTACCTCGGGTGTATCGGCCTTGGTTCTGGCAATCGTTGTTGGTAAACGTCGTGATTTTGGCATTTTAGAACACCGTCCTCATAATGTTCCTTTTGTCCTATTGGGAGCGGGTCTCCTTTGGTTTGGCTGGTTTGGTTTCAATGCAGGCTCAGCCTTGGCTGCTAATGGCTTGGCAGTTCACGCGCTAGTAACCACACATGTTTCTGCAGCAGCTGCCATGTTTTCATGGTTGGCTCTTGAAAAATATGTGACAGGTCATCCATCTTTGGTCGGTGGTTCGACTGGTTTAGTAGCTGGGCTTGTTGCCATCACGCCTGGAGCCGGTTTCGTTTCCATCTGGAGTGCCATTCTAATTGGAGCTATGGTTAGTCCGGTTTGTTTCTATGCTATCTCTGTCTTAAAAAAACGCTTTGCCTATGATGATGCTTTGGATGCTTTTGGTTGCCACGGCGTTGGAGGTATCTTTGGTGGTTTGGCTACTGCGATTTTTACGACACCAGATTTAGCCCTAGATAAGGTCAATATTGGCTTGATTTATGGGAAGGCCCATCTGTTTATTGTGACCATTTTGGCTATTATCTTTACAGCTATTTGGTCTGCTCTTGTGACCTATGGTATTATTAAAGTAATTGCTCATTATATGCCTTTACGTGTCACTGACCGTGATGAAGCTATTGGTCTTGATGACTGTGAACACAAGGAAACAGCCTATCCAACCTTTATGGGCTTAGATTCGTAGGAGAATACAGATGAAAAAAGTAGAAGCGATTATTCGTTCGGATAAATTGGAAGATTTGAAAAATGCCTTGACTGGTAGTGGTTTAGCCAAGGGAATGACTGTAAGTCAAGTTCTGGGTTACGGTAATCAACGGGGCTTTGCAGAGTTTGTTCGTGGACAGCGCATTGTTCCTACCTTATTAGCTAAGGTCAAGGTTGAGATTGTAGTTAAGGATATGGCAGTTGACGAGGTTGTTGATGCCATTCGGAGCGCCGTAGCGACGGGAGAAGTTGGTGATGGGAAGATTTTTATTGTTCCTATTGATGATGTTATCCGTATTCGTACGGGTGAACGTGGTGGAGACGCCATTTAATATATGAAGGCTTAAACCGGTTGGTTTGGGTCTTTTTTAGTGAATTTTGATATACTTAGAGGAGTTAGTATGATTGAGGGGGTGACCGATTGGCGAAAGGAAAAAAGAAAACTAAGTCGAAAGCTAGACCTAAGAAAACTAAAAAGAAAAAGAAGTCTTTCTTGCTTTTTCCTAAATTTTTCCAAAAGTGGAGTCTGATTTTTATGGGTCTATTTGCCTTATTGGGCCTCCTAGCTAGTTTAAATTTTCCAAGGTTGACTATGGAAAAAAATATGACGCCTACAGATGAGACGACGGTTGCTTTTATTGCTGAGATTGGCGAGACATCGCGCTATTTGGCAGCTAGAAATGATCTTTATGCATCTGTCATGATAGCTCAGGCTATTCTAGAATCTGATTCTGGCCAATCAAGTTTGAGTCAGAAGCCATCTTACAATTTCTTTGGAATTAAAGGAGAATACAATGGTCAAAGTGTAACCCTACCGACCTGGGAGGATGATGGTAAGGGAAATCCTTACCATATTGATGCGGCCTTTCGTTCCTATGGTTCCGTGGAAAATTCTTTACAGGATTATGTGGACTTCCTTGAGGGAAGCTACTATGTAGGAGTGCACCGTTCCAAGACAAAGAGTTATAAAGATGCGACGGCAGCCCTAACAGGCGTTTATGCTACCGACATAACCTATGGGGATAAATTGAACAGCATCATAGAACAATATCAGTTAACTATTTACGACACATATTAGGATCAAGGAGAATAAGAAAAATATGAACCAGAACCAAGTGAAACTCATTGCAATTGACATGGACGGGACACTCTTAAATAGCCAAAAAGAGATACCTGAAGAGAACATCAAGGCTATTCAAGATGCGGCTGCGGCAGGTATTAAGATTGTCCTTTGTACGGGTCGCCCACGTTCAGGCATTGTTCCCCATTTTGAAAAATTGGGTCTTAGTGAAGAAGAGTACATTATCATGAACAATGGGTGTTCAACTTATGAAACTAAAAATTGGACCTTGCTTCAATCTGAAAGTTTATCTCGCTCTGAAATGGAAGCACTCTTGCAGGCTTGCGAAGACTTCCCAGGGGTGGCTCTAACCTTTACTGGTGAAAAAACTTACTATGTTGTGGGTAATGAGGTACCTGAGCTAGTAGCTTATGATGCTGGGACTGTTTTTACAGAAGCGAAAGCTAGGAGTTTGGAAAAAATCTTTGAGGAAGGGCAAGTGATTTTCCAAGCTATGTATATGGCTGATTCTGAATCTTTGGACGCCTTCCAAAATGCTGTGCAAGATAGACTTAATCAGAGCTATAGCACAGTTCGCAGTCAAGATTATATCTTTGAAATTATGCCACAAGGAGCAACCAAGGCCAGTGGACTGAAGCATTTAGCTGAAAAGTTGGGTATCAATCCCGAACAGATTATGGCTTTGGGAGATGCTGCTAATGACCTTGAAATGCTTCAATTCGTCGGTCAAAGCGTTGCCATGGGTAATGCGAGTGACGACATTAAGGCTTTGTGTAAGTATGTGACTTTGACAAATGACGAGGCAGGTGTGGCACACGCCATTCGTACTTGGGCTCTATAAGAAAAAGACCTTTAGCTTTATTGTTTGCTAAAGGTTTTTCGATTTCTGATAATGGCAATGAGAGTAGTAAGTGTGATAGTGACATCAGTGATGGCAGCTGGGTAAGCCTGAATGGTCAAATCGTAAATTAGCCAGAGTAACATATTCTCAATAATGACCCAGCGAAGCCACTGAAGGTTTGGTGTGGCAGCAATAGCTAGGCTATAGGAAACTGAAGAGATGATTGGCAAATAGCCAATAACCCCAAGTTGATTGAGATAAGATCCTACGATGATTTGAAGAATGATGAGGATGGTCAAGATAGTCTTGGTCATTTTCTTTTTGATCATCAAACGATTTCTAATGATGGAAATACTAATGGTTAAGGCACCGGTATAGCCACCCAATAAGAGGTTAGCAGTGGCAGTGAAAATATAGTCGGTAATTTGCCAGGCGAGCATCTTATTTTTTGATTTTGCAAAAGAAGATATGGCAACACAGAGGGCTCCAATGGCTGAGAATACTTGTGCTAGAAGGTAGATTATCATGATTCAACTTCCAATTTTTTCCTTTATTATATCACAAGAAAGAAGGATTTATTTCGATAATATCTATCCGTTATTTTGAGGTTACAAAAGATGAAGGAACAACTAAAAAAATCATCTCCCAACGGATGATGGTATTGCTACGCTAGGGTTCCATTTATGAAAATCTCCAAACACTGCTAGTAATGTTTTTCTGACTGGTTTTGCTTGAAATCTGGTGACAAGTATCAGATAAAAACGCAGCATACTCGAGACGGGCATTGATGGCTTTCTGATATGAGTATCTGATCTTTTTATTATTTTTGGGAAAAGTCTTGTTTATTCCTTAATAAATAGATACAATAGAAGAGTCGGTCTTACCGAAAATTTTATATAATGAGGACAAAAATGTGTCAGTAAATTGGCAGGATATTGCGTTTTCTTTCCTCGGTGGTTTGGGACTTTTCCTATTTAGTATTAAGTATATGGGTGATGGTCTTCAACAAGCGGCCGGAGATAAACTACGCTTTTACATCGATAAGTACACCAGTAACCCATTTTTAGGTGTTCTGATTGGCATTGTCATGACGGCCTTGATTCAGTCGAGTTCAGGGGTAACCGTTATTGTCGTAGGTCTGGTTTCGGCAGGGCTCTTGAGTCTTCGTCAGGCTATTGGTATTGTCATGGGGGCGAATATCGGGACAACCGTAACCTCCTTCATGATTGGTTTCAAGCTTGGTGATTATGCTCTTCCAGTGATTTTCCTAGGGGCAGCGTTTCTCTTCTTTACGAGTAATAAGAAGCTCAATAACCTAGGACGTATCTTGTTTGGTGTTGGGGGGATTTTCTTTGCCCTTAACCTGATGGGAGATGCGGTAGAACCTTTGAAGTCAGTAACAGCCTTTAAAGATTACCTGGCAACTTTAGGTGACCGCCCAATTATGGGAGTTATCATTGGTTCTGGTTTGACCATGTTGATTCAGTCTTCGGCAGCTACCATTGGTATTCTTCAGAGCCTTTATTCAGGTGGTTTGCTTGACCTACAAGGGGCTCTTCCAATCCTCTTTGGGGACAATATCGGAACAACTATTACAGCGGTTCTTGCGGCTCTTGGTTCCAACATTGCGGCCAAACGTGTGGCAGGGGCTCACGTACTGTTCAACGTTATTGGAACGGTCTTGTGTTTGGTTCTTCTGGTACCATTCACAGCTCTGATTCAATGGTTTAAGTCTATGCTTGGTTTGACACCAGAGATGACTATTGCCTTTGCCCATGGTACCTTCAATATTGCAAATACTATCGTGCAATTCCCATTCATTGGGCTTCTTGCTTATCTTGTAACTAAGATTATTCCTGGTGAGGATGAAGTTAACAAGTACGAAGCGCTTTACTTGGATCGTTTGCTTATCACACAAGCGCCAGCCATTGCCCTTGGTAATGCTAAGAAAGAGTTGGTTCACTTAGCGTCATATGCCATTCAATCTTTGGAGGCTTCATACGCTTTCTTTGATAAAGGTGATGAGAAATACTTTGACAAGGTTGAGAAGTATGAAACAGCTGTTAATAGTATTGACGAAGAGTTGACAACCTACTTGATTG
Organism: Streptococcus sp. 1004_SSPC; assembly: GCF_001069025.1. NCBI lineage: Bacteria > Bacillati > Bacillota > Bacilli > Lactobacillales > Streptococcaceae > Streptococcus > Streptococcus sp. 1004_SSPC. The sequence goes on from NZ_JWGQ01000074.1 coordinate 10,158, forward strand.
ACATCTCTAATGAATCTCTAAGCGTTTCTGAAAATGAAGTGTTGGCAAGTGTGCTTGACTCTGTTCGTGACTTGGAGCGTATTGGTGATCTGGCAGTTGCAAGCGCCAACCTTTCACAACATATTCATAATAAGGGGATTGAATTCTCTGAGACTGCTAAGACCGAGCTTGGGGATGTTTATAACCGTACGCACCGTATTGTTCTCGATAGTATTCGTGTTGTTGTGGATGATGACAAGGTGCTTGCAGGTCAAGTCATCCTTCGTCATGAAGAATTGGAAAAACTTGAAAAACAATTGCGTAAAACACATACCAAACGTCTTAACAATGGTGAATGTACTGCGCAAGCAGGTATCAACTATGTTGATTACCTCTCACATTACACACGTATCGCAGACCATGCGATTAACCTTGTTGAAAAGGTTACAGAAGGTGTGATTTAATAGAGAAAGTCGAGAAAATTTCTCGGCTTTTTTGATATAATGAAAGCGTATTAAGAATATAGAAAAATGATGAGAGGTGGTCCTATGACCTATTATATTTCAGCCAAACGTTTTTACTTTGAGAATAAAATCAAGGAAGGGGGTTACCTAGCGGTTGTGGATGGTCGTTTCGGTGACTGGTCGGAAAAGGTACCAGAAGGTGCAGAAGTACTGGATTACAGTGATTATCAGATTGCTCCGGGTCTTGTAGATACTCATATTCATGGATTTGCGGGTTATGATGTCATGGATAATTCTGAGGAAAGTCTTCTTGGCATGAGTCAAGCCTTGCTTTCAGCAGGTGTGACTTCTTTCTTACCGACAGCATTGACAGCACCATTTGAAGAGTTAAAAGCTATCTGTCAGACAACAGCAGAGACGGCTGGTAAGGAGCCTGGTGCTAAAATTCAGGGACTCTTCTTTGAAGGACCTTATTTCACTGAGACCTATAAGGGAGCGCAAAATCCTAAATATATGGGCAATCCAAGTATAGAACAGTTGCAAGCCTGGCAAGAGGCGGCTCAAGGCAAATTAATCAAGCTGGCCTTGGCTCCTGAACGTGAGGGAGTAGTTGAATTTATCAAAGAAGCGACTGGGCAAGGTGTGACAATCGCTCTAGGTCATTCCAATGCTACTTACGAGGAAGCTGTAGCGGCTGTGGAAGCTGGGGCATCTGTTTGGGTTCACGTCTACAACGGTATGCGTGGGTTTACGCATCGTGAACCTGGAATGGTTGGAGCAGCCTTCGATAGTCCAGAAACGATTGGTGAGTTGATTGCAGATGGTCATCATGTGGTTCCTGCAGCTTGTAAGGTTCTTATCAAGCAAAAGACTCCTCAAGGAGTTGCCCTTATTACAGACTGTATGTCAGCGGGAGGTTGTCCAGATGGCGACTATATGTTAGGCGAACTTCCTGTTATTGTTGAAAATGGGACTGCCCGCCTCAAAGAAGGTGGTAACCTGGCTGGTTCTATCCTACAACTTAAAGATGGTGTCAAGCACGTCGTTGATTGGGGACTTGTGACGGTTGCTCAAGCTTTACAAATGGCGAGTCATGTTCCAGCTAAATCTGTTGGTCTTGAAAATACTTGTGGAAGTCTAAAAGCAGGTCTACCAGCTGATTTTATCGTCTTAGATGACTCCTTGGACTTGCAAGCAACCTATATTGATGGACGAAAAGGTTGGGAAAAATAAGAGTATAAGTAGCACTTTCTTATGAAGGTGCTGTTTTTAATTGATTTTTACAAAGGTGTCAGAGTAGTGTAAAATAGAAATACTTTATATTTTATAGGAGGTAATATGTCAAAACGTATTTGGAGCATTGCCCTGGCCTACGTCGGTGTAATGATTGGTGCAGGGGTATCTTCAGGGCAGGACCTCTTACAGTATTTTGTTAGTTTTGGAGCCTGGGGACTGATAGGTGTTATAGTTCTAGGAATTTTGCATGTTGGCTTTGGGCGACTCATGATTGCTCTGGGAAGTTATTACCGTTCAGATGATCATTCAGTAGTCCTGGCAGAAATCAGTCATCCTGTGATTTACCGTATTTTGGATATCGCTTTGATTATCACTTGTTTCCTGTTTGGTTTTGTGATGACAGCTGGTGCAGGGGCTAACCTAAACCAACAGTTCGGCTTTCCGATTTGGGTAGGTGCCTTCCTGTGTACAGCTCTGACTATCTTTGTGAGTTTCCTAGATTTCAAAAAAATCATCGGTGTTATTGGAGTTTTTACCCCTATGATTTTGGTTATGATTGCTATGATATTCGTGACCAATGTTCTAGGGCGTCACTGGGATTTTGCTGAGATGGATAAGGTGTCGCAAACCATTCAAGCACCCTTCTCAAGCGTTTGGATGTCTGTGGTTAACTATTTTGCCGTTTGTGTCATGTCAGCCATAGCCATGGCCTTTGTGATGGGAGGCTCTATTCTCAAAATTAATGAAGCTGAAAAGAGTGGAGCCTGGGGAGGATTTATGGTTGGTGTGATTTTCTTCGTCACGACCTTGATTCTCTTTGCTAACAGTGATAAAGTTGCTAGCTCAGATGTTCCTATGTTGGCCATTGCCAAGGAAGTGAACCCTATCTTTGCGACACTCTACGCCTTAGTGATTTTTGGCTTGATTTTCAATACCGTCTTTAGTCTCTACTATGCCCTTGGGAAACGCTTCTCAGCGGGTAGTGATAAACGATTCAAGTTCTTTGTGGCTGCATTTGCCCTTGCTGGTTTTGCTATTTCCTTCATGGGCTTCCGTCAATTGGTAGCGGTTATGTATCCTATTATCGGTTATTTGGGAATGCTGATGTTGGTTGTGCTAGTTGTAGCTAGCTACCGCAAAAAAGCCAAAATTCGTAAGGAAAAGGAAATTCGAAATCATCTCTTGTCTATCGTCGAGAAAGCTTATGATCCCAATCAAGACTTAACCCATCAGGACAAGAAAAAGGCCCAAGAACTTAGAGAAGCCTCAATTCTTGATAATGATATTCTCCATGAAGACTCCCATGCGCATGTTCGTCAGGAAATGGGAATCAGTGAGAAGGATTAGAATTTTATTTTACAAGTTTCTCTATTTCTGCTATAATACTGACAAGAAAGAAGGGCTTATGGCGTTTTTCTAGCGAGCTTGGGATAGTGAAAGCCAAGTAGAGCAAAGTAAGCAAGTGGCGCTTTCTCTCAGCAAAGAGCTGAAGACAAACAGATAAAATGAAGTAATAAATTAGGGTGGAACCGCGTTTCTGACGCCCCTAGTCGCAAGGCTTGGGTGTTGAAATTCGGTTCTTTTTGAATTCGTCTAATACCTAAGTAGAAAGGAGTACAATGCTTAAAGGATCTTGTTTATGTAAAGCAGTGACTTACACTCTAGATGAGGAATTATCTGAATTAGTTTTTTGCCACTGTTCATTCTGTCGGAAAGCAACTGCATCTGCCTATACAGTTAATGCTAAAGTTAGCAGTAAAAATCTAGTATTGCATGGAAAAGAAAAGCTTGTTACGTATAGTTCTTCTCCAGGAAAACAGCGTTATTACTGCCAGAACTGTCATAGTCAAATTTTCACTGTTCAAGAAAATATACCAGAAGTCTGTGCTTTGAAATTAGGTACAATAGATGAATGCGATCAGAATTTACAAACTGTTCCCAAACGTCATATTTTTCAGGATCCAGCTTTTTCTTGGTTGCTTGATAAATAAATCTAAAAAGATAATATAAATTAAAGGAGTAAATAATGTCTAAAAAACTAACTTTCCAGGAAATTATCCTTACTTTGCAACAATACTGGAATGACCAGGGTTGTATGCTCATGCAGGCTTATGATAATGAAAAGGGTGCAGGAACCATGAGTCCTTACACCTTCCTTCGTGCCATTGGGCCTGAACCATGGAATGCGGCTTATGTAGAGCCATCACGTCGTCCAGCTGATGGACGTTACGGGGAAAACCCAAATCGTCTCTATCAACACCACCAATTCCAAGTGGTTATGAAACCATCACCATCAAATATCCAAGAACTCTACCTTGAGTCATTGGAAAAATTGGGGATCAATCCTTTGGAACACGATATCCGTTTCGTTGAAGATAACTGGGAAAACCCATCAACTGGTTCAGCTGGTCTTGGTTGGGAAGTTTGGCTTGACGGTATGGAAATCACTCAGTTCACCTACTTCCAACAAGTTGGTGGATTGGCAACTGGTCCGGTAACTTCTGAGGTCACTTACGGTTTGGAACGTTTGGCTTCTTACATCCAAGAAGTAGATTCTGTTTACGATATTGAGTGGGCTCCAGGCGTTAAATACGGAGAAATCTTCCTTCAACCAGAATATGAGCACTCAAAATACAGCTTTGAAGTCTCAGACCAAGATATGCTTCTTGAAAACTTTGAAAAATTTGAAAAAGAAGCAGGACGTGCTTTGGAATTGGGTCTTGTTCACCCAGCCTACGACTACGTATTGAAATGTTCACATACTTTTAACTTGCTAGATGCTCGTGGTGCTGTTTCTGTCACAGAACGTGCCGGTTATATTGCCCGCATCCGTAACTTGGCCCGTGTTGTAGCCAAGACCTTCGTTGCAGAACGTAAGAAACTTGGTTACCCACTTCTTGACGAAGCCACACGCGCAAAACTCCTAGCAGAAGAGGAAGAATAAACAGAGCGTATTAAAAAGGATTGGCTAATAGAGTAATCCTACAGAACCAGTTGCCGCAGTGATAAAGGTATCGTTAGAGAAACTAACGATACCAGGCAAAATTGGAGACATAGGCTCCAATTTTAGCAATGAAACGACGCAGTCGGTTGCTTGCGTGACAATCACATAAGGCAAACTGGAAAAAAATATTTTTCGGAGAAAAAACATGACAAAAAACTTATTAGTAGAACTTGGACTTGAAGAATTGCCAGCCTACGTTGTCACACCAAGTGAAAAACAACTCGGGGAGAAAATGGCAGCCTTCTTGGATAACAATCGTCTTTCATACGAAAGCATTCAAACTTTCTCAACACCGCGCCGTTTGGCAGTCCGTGTCATTGGATTGGCTGATCAACAATCTGATTTGACAGAAGATTTTAAAGGACCTTCTAAGAAAATCGCCTTGGATGCAGAAGGTAACTTCTCAAAAGCGGCACAAGGATTTGTCCGTGGAAAAGGCTTGACCGTTGATGATATCGAATTCCGTGAAGTTAAAGGTGAAGAATATGTCTACGTGACGAAACATGAAGCTGGAAAACCTGCCAAAGAAGTCTTGGCTGGCGTTCCAGAAGTGCTTTCTTCATTGACTTTCCCTGTTAGCATGCACTGGGCTAACAACACCTTTGAATACATCCGCCCTGTTCATACTTTGGTTGTCCTTTTGGGCGACGAAGCGCTTAACCTTGATTTCTTGGATATCAAGTCAGGTCGTGTGAGCCGTGGTCACCGTTTCCTTGGGCACGAAGTGGAAATCACCAATGCAGATTCTTATGAGGAAGACCTTCGTACCGTGTACGTGATTGCGGATAGCAAAGAACGTGAAAACATGATTCGTGAGCAAATCAAAGCCATCGAATCAGAACAAGGTGTTCAAGTCCAAATCGAAGAAGGACTTTTGAATGAAGTCTTGAACTTGGTCGAATACCCAACAGCATTTATGGGAAGTTTCGACACTAAGTATTTGGACGTTCCAGAAGAAGTCTTGGTGACATCAATGGAAACGCACCAACGTTACTTTGTTGTACGTGACCTTGACGGTAAGCTTAAACCAAACTTCATCTCAGTCCGTAATGGTAACGCTGAGCATTTGGAAAATGTTATCCGAGGAAATGAAAAAGTATTGGTGGCCCGTCTTGAAGATGGTGAATTCTTCTGGCGTGAAGACCAAAAACTCAAGATTGAAGATCTCGTTGCTAAATTGGCTAACGTGACTTTCCATGAAAAAATCGGTTCTCTCTCAGAACACATGGCCCGTGCTGGTGTCATTGCGGCTTCCTTGGCTGAGCAAGCTGGTTTGACTGCTGAAGAAAGGGCAGCCGTAGCGCGTGCAGCTGAAATCTACAAATTTGACCTCTTGACTGGTATGGTCGGAGAGTTCGATGAATTGCAAGGAATCATGGGTGAAAAATACGCCCTCCTTGCTGGTGAGGATGCTGCGGTTGCGACAGCTATCCGTGAGCACTACCTTCCTGATTCAGCAGACGGAGCTCTTCCAGAGACTAAGGTTGGTGCCATCCTTGCGCTTGCAGATAAATTGGATACCCTCCTTTCCTTCTTCTCAGTTGGCTTGATTCCATCAGGTTCTAATGACCCTTATGCGCTTCGTCGTGCAACGCAAGGGATTGTTCGTATCTTGGATGCTTTTGGTTGGCACATCCCTATGGATGAGTTGATCGACAGCCTTTACGCCCTTTCATTTGATAGTCTTTCTTATGACAATCAAGCAGAAGTTATCAACTTCATCAAGGCACGTGTGGACAAGATGATGGGACGTACATCAAAAGATATCAAAGAAGCCGTTCTTGCTGGTTCAAACTTCGTGGTTGCGGATATGCTTGAAGTAGCTGACGCCCTCTCAGCAGCTGCTAAGGCTGATGGTTACAAGGCAGCTGTTGAATCACTCTCACGTGCCTTCAACTTGGCAGAAAAAGCAGATGATTCAGTAGCAGTCGATGCCAGTCTCTTTGAAAATAATCAAGAAAAAGTCCTTTCTAAAGCAATTGAAGAGCTTGAATTGACTGGTTCAGCTAGTGACAAATTGGCTCAGCTCTTTGCTCTTAGCCCAGTCATCGATGCCTTCTTTGACAACACGATGGTAATGGCAGAGGATGAAGCTGTTAAAAATAACCGTTTGGCCCTTCTTTCGAGTCTTGTGGCTAAAGCCAAAGCTGTTGCAGCCTTTAACCAATTGAATACAAAATAGAGGTAAGAGGAATGGATTCTAAAAAAATTGCTCGAATCAATGAGCTTGCAAAAAAGAAAAAAACAGAAGGTTTGACTCCAGAAGAAGCAGTGGAACAAGCAAAACTTCGTGAAGAATACATTGAGGGCTATCGTCGCTCAGTTCGTCACCATATCGAAGGAATTAAAGTGGTTGATGAAGAGGGTAACGATGTGACACCTGAAAAACTACGTCAAATACAACGTGAAAAAGGTTTGCATGGCCGTAGCCTTGATGATCCTGAATCATAATAACGATGTACAAGGGTTTGGAATTTTTCCAAGCCCTTGTTTCGAAGTATAAAATTCTGAATATTCTGTATAAAATTGACCAATTATTTCAAAAATGGTAAAATATAAGTTATGTTAAAAATGGCATGATTCAATGAGTCGTGCTAAATAGAATTGGAGTGAAAAAAATGTCGCAAAAGCAACATCATAAAGACGACGAAAACCAGACTGAGAATGGGATGGTGCGTGGTCTTCAAAACCGTCACGTCCAGCTGATTGCCATCGCTGGTACAATCGGTACAGGTCTCTTTCTTGGGGCGGGGCGTTCCCTATCCCTAACAGGACCTTCAATCATCTTAGTATATATACTAACTGGTATCTTCATGTATCTTATGATGCGAGCGATCGGTGAGATGCTCTATATGGATCCTGACCAGCACACCTTTATCAACTTTATTACCAAATACCTTGGTAAGGGCTGGGGATTCTTCTCGGGTTGGTCTTACTGGGTATCGCTGATATTCCTTGGGATGGCAGAAATTACGGCTGTATCGACCTATGTGCAATACTGGTTCCCGAGTTGGCCTGCCTGGCAGATTCAGATTGTCTTCTTGATTATCCTGAGTTCGGTTAACCTAATCGCAGTTAAGATTTTCGGGGAAGTTGAGTTTTGGTTTGGGATGATCAAGATTGTCACCATTCTTGCCTTGATAGCTACAGGGATATTTATGGTAGCAACTAACTTTGAAACGCCAGCTGGACATGCTAGTCTTACCAATATCACACAAGGATTTCAGATGTTTCCTAAAGGTTGGGTGAGCTTTGTCATGACCTTCCAAATGGTCTTCTTTGCCTACCAAGCCATCGAATTTGTAGGGATTACAACATCTGAGACAGCAAATCCACGTAAGGTGTTGCCAAAGGCAATCAAGGAGATTCCGATTCGTATTGTCATTTTCTATGTGGGTGCCCTCATTGCCCTCATGGCTATCTTCCCATGGCAAAAACTTCCAGTTAATGAATCACCCTTCGTAACGGTCTTCCAAATGGCTGGTATCAAGTGGGCAGCGGCTTTCATTAACTTTGTTGTTTTGACAGCAGCGGCTTCATCATTGAACTCAACGCTTTATTCTACAGGTCGTCACCTTTTCCAAATTGCTAAGGAGACACCAAATAGTAAAGTCATGAAAGCTTTGAAGCTAGATACTTTGTCACGTAATGGTATTCCTTCACGTGCTATCATTGTTTCAGCCATTGTAGTATGTGTTTCAGCCTTCATCAACGTCTTACCTGGTGTATCTGATGCCTTCGCTTTGATTACGGCATCATCATCAGGTGTCTACATTGCCATCTATATTTTGACCATGCTTGCTCATCTCAAGTACCGTAAGTCTCAAGAGTTTATGGCAGATGGCTTCCTTATGCCAGCCTATAAGATTCTTAATCCATTGACTATCCTTTTCTTCATCTTCGTCTTTGTTTGTCTCTTCTTGCAAAAGTCAACAGTTGTCGGAGCTATCGGAGCAACCATCTGGATTGTAGTGTTTAGTATCTACAGTAACTGGAAACACAGTAAATAAATCGATTTAGCTCACCTTATGGTGGGTTTTTTAGTTGCCAAAAAAAAGGACACAAGGTGTCCCAGTTATTAGTTATGCAATACTTTCTTGGCTTCCATGGTGAAAGAAACCGCTTATGAGGTCCTTACTACGATGGAAAATAGCGGGCTTGTGATCGTTGTGCGAACGGCCATTAACATCAAGTTTAGCCCATTCAAGAGCCTGGTGGGCATTTCGGTCTGAGACTGTAGATGTCCCAATATAGCTATAGATGCCTGCTTGAGCGAGAATAAAACCTTGCAGTTGACGAATATGTTCATCATTGAGGGCTTCGGAAAAATGAATCTTAACTGTCTTATAAGTTAAAGCTTGGACAGACTCGACGATAGGCGACTCTGCTAGGAGGTGCAAAAGTTCTTGATGCTTAGTAAAGTACTTATCATAGTTCATTGGAAGAATGATAGTATGGGCAATCCAATCTTCCAAGTTGGCTTTAGCTTTTTTACTGAGACCTCTTGCTGTGATACTGAGATCATCCATATTGAAAGGAAGCTGGTCGATGTGAGCAGTGTTTGAACCATATGCCTTTCTGAAAAGCGGTGTACTTGATAGAATATGTCCAGTGGGAGAAATAATAGCCAAGGCAGTTTCCTTGGTTTGGTAACCAAGCTCGTGGCATTCCATGCTAGCGTATGTGTCTTTAAATTCAATAATTGCTCTTGTCTTCATCGTGTAACTCTCTTTCTGTTAGTTTATAAACTAACAATAGTTTATCATGACTTATAATCTTGGTCAAGATTATACCTTCAAAAACAAAAAAATATTTTTGTAAGGGTTTGCAAAAAATATTTGAACTCTGATATTATATAACCATAGCAAAAGGATTGTTACTGGTCAGCAGGCAAAACCTAGATAAATACGAAAAACTAATGGGAGTAGTGTATACTCATCTCAATTGGTTCTTGGTATTTATTTAGGTTTTTTTCGTTGAAAAAGCCTCAAAGAAAATTAGGATCCTAGACAAGAAAGGAGACCTTATGGCTAAATATACTGAATTAGCTGAGGACATTCTCAAACACGTTAGTGGCAAGGAAAATGTTAATAGCTTGAAACACTGTGTGACACGTTTGCGCTTTGATTTGAAAGATGAATCTAAAGCAGATGATGACTACCTTAAGAACCGTGACGGAGTTGTTACTGTTGTTAAAGCAGGTGGACAATATCAGGTGGTGATTGGTAACCATGTGCCTGATGTTTATGCGGAGGTTCTCCAAGTTGGTGGTCTTCCAGCAGGTGGAAGTCTTGATCTTGATGAGGGGGATGCACAAAAGGGTAATCTCTTCGATCGCTTTGTATCCCTAGTCTCAAGTATTTTCCAACCTTTCCTTGGTCCATTGGCTGCGGCCGGGATTATCAAGGGTGTAGTTGCTATCATGGCAGCATGTGGTCTGTCAGCTGCAACAAGTCCTATTTATGTCATCTTGAATGCAGCAGGAGATGGTTTCTTCCAGTTCTTGCCAATCTTGATTGCATTAACATCTGCCCGTCGTTTCAAGGTTAATGAGTTTACAGCTATTGCGATTGCAGGAGCGCTTGTTTACCCTGATATTGCTACACTAGTGACTGCTCTTCAAAAGGCTGGTCAAGGACATGTTCTAGGAGTTATTCCTTTTGCACTTCCTGCAGGAGGTTACCTCTCAACTGTAATGCCTTCTATCTTGGCAATTTGGGTGGCTTCATACATTCAAAAATTCTTTACCAAGATTACTCCAGATGTGATTAAAGTCTTCGTAGTGCCTTTCTTTACATTACTCATTACCGTTCCATTAACATTCTTGGTGGTGGGACCAGTTGCCAATACTTTCTCTAATGGATTGACAAATCTTTTCCAAGCAATCATGAACTTTAATCCGATTGTCTTTGGTCTTGTACTTGGTGTTTTGTGGCAAGTCTTGGTTATGTTCGGAATGCACTGGGCACTTGTTCCCCTTGCTATCTTAGATGTGGCAACAAACGGAAGTTCTATTATTCTTTCAGCAGCTATTCTTCCATGTTTCACGCAAACAGGTGTGTTGGGAGCTATCATGCTTAAAACGAAAGAAGAAAAAGTCCGTACCATCTCTATGCCAGCCTTCATTTCATCTATTTTTGGGGTTACAGAACCTGCTATCTATGGGGTAACTCTTCCAATGAAAACGCCATTCTATATTTCAGGTGGTGTTTCAGGACTTATGGGGGCTGTCATGATGGCCCTAGATATTAAGGCGTATTCAATAGGTGGTCTGGGTGTCTTTGTCTTCCCAAGCCTTATTGGGCCTGACGGTAACCTTTCTAAAGTTATCTTTGCCATTATTATTGCCATTGTGGGTGGTGTTCTTGCCTTCCTCATCCAACTCTTTGTACGAGTACCAAATCTATACGGTGGTGGATCAGCTAAGGGTGAAGAAAAAGCTGAAAAAGCTGAAGAAGCTGCACCTGCTCCTAAAGAAATTCAACAAGAAATCATTGCTAGCCCACTTATTGGGAATATTGTCCCACTTGACCAAGTTCCTGACCAAGTCTTTGCCTCAGGAGCTATGGGTAAGGGGATTGCTATTGATCCTACCGATGGTGTAGTTGTTGCACCAGCTAAGGCAACGGTTAATTTAGTCTTCCCTACTGGCCATGCTATTGGTTTGACAACTGAAAATGGTGCAGAGCTTCTCATCCATATTGGTATGGATACTGTTTCTCTTGCTGGAAAAGGGTTCAAGACCTATGTGGAAGCAGGGGATGTCGTAGAAGCGGGTCAAAAACTTATAGAATTTGACCTAGCAACTATTCGAGATGCAAAATTACCAGTTATCACACCAGTCATTGTGACAAACACTGCTGACTTCGATGATGTCTTAACTACTAAAGAAGCCCGCGTTAACACTGGTGATTATCTCTTTACTGCTGTCAAATAAAAATAAATCCGAGGATCAGCTTCTCGAATTTATTTGAATTTGTAGTCTTTAACGACTTCTACTGAATTAACTATTACATTTTCTTTTGGTTTGCTATTGTTATCAACTTCAAGGTTAGCAATAGTATCAACGACATCCATGCCTTTGATAACTTGTCCAAAGACAGTATATTTCGTATCACCAGCAGGGTAGCCTCCTTTTTTGTAGGCGTCAATGATAGGTTTTGGATAGCCTGCGTTTCCTAGTTGCTTACTTTGGTCATCCTTGTTTTGAACGATGAAGAATTGGCTGCTGTTTGAATCTTTAGCACCGGTATTAGCCATAGCAAGTGCGCCACGGATGTTGTAGAGGAATGGTGTAGGTTCAACAGCGAAACCTTTCTTCCAGATAGATTCTCCACCGGTACCATCTCCCTTAGGATCACCACTTTGAATCATGAAGTCCTTGATCACACGGTGGAAGGTAAGACCATCGTAGTATTTATCCTTGGTGTGCTTCAAGAAGTTTTCAGAAGCCTTAGGAGCAAGCGTAGGGAAGAGTTTAACAGTGATATCACCTTTTGAAGTATGGAGGATAACTTCAGCTTCGTCCTTGTCGACCTTGTCTGTCAACTGTGGAAAAGCCTCTTTTCCAGATTTTTGAGCTTTTTCTAATTGTTTAGTGAATATCTTACTATCCACGTAAGCATCTCCACGAACAGCACGTGAAATGTTCTCACGGTAGATAAATCCTAGTACAGCGAGAACAAGTACAATAATTAATGGAATGTACTTTTTAATGTTTTTCATATAAACTCCTTTGGTGCATTATACCTACTATTGTAGCAGAAAAAAACCTTTTGGGAAATGGTTAACAGAGGTCTTTAGATATGGTAGAATGGGATTATCAACAAGAAAATGAACAATGGGATTAGATATAGGAAAAAGGTTGCCTCAGGCTAAAAGGTGAGGTCTGACTTTTGAAAGGACGCATGCTACTTACTCTTATCAGAGATAGCTGTCTAAATCCTAACTATAGAAAACTTCGCCAAGTCGAAGGGACCTCTTGTTTGGATTTCTTGAAAAAAGGAGATTTTTATGTCAACTAAAGCAGAATGGGCTGAACTCTTTGAGTCGGTACATGGGCGTAAGCCTAGCCCCCAAGAATTTTTGGACGCTAAAGCAGCTGACTTTGATACTAGCACTTTGATTGCTCAAGTAGCATCTGTGCAAGAAGCAGCTAATGAACCTGTCGCTGAAGAAGTGCCAGCAGAACAAGCAAGCAGTGAATCACCATTTGGAGATGCAGCCTTCTCAGAAGCACCTGCTCAACAACCGACACCACAATTTGATTCAAGCATGTTTGAAAAAGCATCTATCCCTACAGCTAAAGGATTTGGAACTGTACCTAATCCCGTAGATAGCTCAGCGGATAAACTTCTCTTCAACCTTATCTTGCCAATCGTTACGATTACTCTTGCAGTAATCTTTGCCATCTTGGCATGGATTGTCAGTCCTGCTTGGCTCTTCATTATTTTGACAGTGCTTGTAGCTGCTGTAGCAGTGGTTTCACTTATCTTCAGCCTTAAATCAAGCAAGAAATTGCTCTCGATCATCGCAACAGGTGTTGCTGGTCTTATGCTCTTTGTGTCTATCGGTGGTTTTATTTTTCAAATGTCTCAAAACTCTAGTGATAGTACAAGCTCAAGCAAGGCATCAAAAGTTGCTGATAAAGATGATGACAGCGATTCAAAATCTGACTCAAAAGGTGACAGCACTGACGTCAACGATTATATTGACAAAAATGCTAAATTTGACTGGAATGAATCTAAGTTCAAAAAGTTGAAAGCAGGTAAAGACTCTGTTAAATCAATCATTAAGACATACGGCAAGGCGTCAAGTGCCGAGATGTCAGGTGACGAGTTGAAGTTGACATACTCTGGTAAAGACTATGTCGAAAGTGTCTACCTAAACTTTAAGAAACAATATGATGGTACTTTTATCTTGTCATATGCTTCAGGTAGCTTCCCTCAAGATAAGGTAGAAGTTGACAACTCTTACAAGTCTGACTGGACGAAAGAGCAGTACGAGGCACTTGCTGAAGGAGACTATAGTGACCCATCTAATGGTACGAAACTAAAGGATGTCATTAAAGATCACCCTAAAGCTTCAAACGCTGATTACACTATCTCAACATCTCGTGAAGGTGAGTTCAAGAAAGAAATGACTCTCTCTTATAGTGACTTTGATGCAGAAGAAGGAAAACTTAAGAGCGTTTACTTGTCATTTGATACCAAAGAAGGTGAAGATACCTTCTACCTAGCTTATAAATCAGGTTTGGGAGATGACTAAATAAGGAACAGGAGGGGAAAACTTCCTGTTTTTTCGTGATAAAAGGAGAAAGTTATTGAAATTTTGCACCTACTTTTACATGGTAGTCTTACTCGCTATCTTTACAGACAGAAGTTAATGTCGTAGTATAAAAGTTTATGTAAATATAGACTTAAAAAAAGTATGGTTTAATTATTGTAATTTCTTATAGCCTTTATAGATTTTGTAAGCTTAGTTTCGGAATCAAGAAGGATTAGTTGCTTAACTATAAATATAAAACATACTAAGATTAGTAGTGAAGAAATCTCCGACGGGAGAGAGTACTCACTACTT
>NZ_JWGQ01000075.1:0-3587 GCF_001069025.1 Streptococcus sp. 1004_SSPC
TTTTTCAGAAATGTAGTGTCGATTGTTAGAGTTGTCCACGATATAGGCATCTGCACGGTAATTCCCTGTATTACCCTTATGCTCACTTGCCTTTATAGTTACACGATAGCTACCATCACTTTGCTTAGTCGCCTTATGCCAGATGAGGTCGTCCTGACCACCAGCCAGACTCCACGACGGAACTAAAACTTCTTTAACACCTAGAGGAGCTGATATATTAGTGATAACGGCGTCAAAAGTACCAGCATTGACGTTGTGATTCTCAATAGCAAAACTTGCTTTGGGTTTCAACTGCTCTGGTGTCTTACCAATAAAGACTTGAGTAGTTGTTCCGCCAACACCCGTCAATTCTCCGTCTTTTTGAACATAATAAAGGTGAACATTATAAAGGCCTGTTGAGTTTTTATGGGCTGAAGCTTTAACATTGACTGTGTAAGTTCCATTATTTTGACGGTCAGCAGTATACCAGATAATGTCATCTTGGCCATTAATTTCTGACCAAATTGGAACAGAGACTGTTCCAACACCATTTGGTGCTTTGACATTAGAGATGACAACATCAAAGCTACCTAAGATTGGGTTGTTATTGATAATTGAGATAACACCACTCAAATCACCTTGAGTTGGATCTGTTTCAATGCCTACATTAGCAGTAAAACGTCCAGTATAGTCAACACTTTGATCGAAGACATGTTTGCCTGGCAAAAGATTAGCTGTCGCTGAGAACTGCCATGCACCAGTTTTACCGTTATAGCGCATATTCTTTGCACTAGTAGCCGTAAGTCTTGCTGATGGATATTGGGCAACCCAGAAGTTTTCAATACCAAATTGAGAGGTAGAAACAGGTCCACGATAGCCTAGATTGTTCTCATCCAACCAACTAGCACTAGTATAGAACATCAAGTTATTGTAACCATGCTTGCGCATTTCATTAACCCATGCTTGAGTGTTACGGTTGATATTAGGAAGCATGTTAGAATCTTCAAAATCGTTAACCATAACAGTGCTCTTTGGAAGGTTAAGTCTTTGTGCTGCCTCGATATAGAAACGAGCCTCTGCACGTGCTTCTTCCTCAGTTGTGTATCGAGAAAAATGATAAGTCGATACTTGGAGGCCTGCGATTTGCGCATTGCTAACCTGTGATGGAGCTTTGGGATTATTGTACCAAGTGTCTTCAGTCAATTTAACGACTACGCCACCCACACCTTGGCGTGCAAGAGCACGGTAATCATCTACACTGATATCGCCATTGTGGCTGCTGACATCAATAAAAGTCTTAGGCTGAACCCTAAGAGTTGTCGAAGGGACATCTGAAGAATTCGTTAATTTAGCAGGTTTGGCAACAGCCTTGTTAGAAGCCTCAGAAGCCGTTGAATGTGCAGAAGCAGTCACACTCTCAGAGCTAACATTTGAAGTCGCTACTGATGTAGACGTAACAGTCGTTGATGAGTTAGCTACATATGTTGATGCAATTGAGGTTACAGCCGCCACACTAGACGTAGGCGCTTCCGAATTTTGCTTAGCAGTAGCTGTAGAGGCAGGGGCTGAAACAGTTGAGCTTGATGTTTCAATAAGTGACGCTTCACCACCCAAAATATTTGCTACGGTTTCAGGCTGATAGTGGTTTCCTTCAGCAATAGAAGGCGCTTGTGTTGCCACTTCATCTGCTTGAGCAACCTGAGTAGTTACAGCCAAGAGAACAGCCGCGCTGGCATAGTAGATAAAATCTTTCGTTCGCATTTAACTTTCCTTTTGCATTTGTAATACTTGAACCATTTTACCACAGAAAAACTCTCATGGAAAGGTTATTATTAAAAAGTTTCTAAATAAAATAGATATATTATAGAATCATAAACAAACTATCTTTCCTGATAGAAAACTATTTAACTTATTATTCGTATTTTTCTCTAAAACTATTGAAAATCCGTAACGATTTTTTAATAAATACAAATGATAATATTTGAAAAAATTCCCGAACATCTATCCGAGAATTTAATTTATCTTATTTACGTTTTGGTGGGTTATGGATGGCTTCTCCAAGTACGTCAGCAAAAGCTTCATACATATTTTCAGAGAAAGTTGGGTGACCATGGATAGATTGCAAGAGCTCATCTACAGTCAGTTCATTTTCCATAATAGTTGATGCTTCGTTAATCAACTCAGCTGCAGCCGGACCAATAATGTGAACTCCAAGGATTTCATGGTATTTCGCATCCGCAACGACTTTAACAAAACCTTGAGCTTCGTTTGAAGCAATAGCACGTCCATTACCAGCAAAGCTTGATTTACCAATGAGGACATCACCATATTTAGCGCGTGCATCTTCTTCAGTAAGACCACACATTGCGACTTCCGGGTGCGTGTATACAGCAGCTGGTGTGTAGTCAAGGTGAGCCTTACGGACATTGCCACGCATAGCATTTTCAGCTGCAACTTCACCCATACGGTAAGCAGCGTGAGCAAGCATCTTAGTTCCGTTTACATCACCCGGTGCATAGATACCAGGGATTGATGTTTCTTGATAAGCATTCACTTTGATACGACCACGGTCTAATTCAAGGTTAAGATTTTCAAGACCATCCAACTGAGGAACACGACCAATTGAAAGAAGGGCGCGATCAGCTACAATCTCTTCACCATTATTGAGTTTAAGGGTCAATTGGTTGTTAGCTTCTACAATCTCAGAAACTCCGACAGATGTCATGATCTTCATACCCTTCTTAGCAAGGATTTTTTGAAGTTCAAGTGACACTTCTTTATCCATAGCTGGAATAATGCGGTCAGCCATCTCAACAACAGTTACTTCTACACCGTATGAAGCATAAACAAGACCAAGCTCGATACCAACAACACCACCACCCATAACAGCAAGTGATTTAGGCAATTCACGTAAGTCAAGAATATCATCTGATGTCATCACAAGTTGTGAATCGATTCCAGGGATATTAATACGTGATACTTTTGATCCAGTTGCAAGGATGATATTACGTCCCTTGATTGTTTCTGAGCCAATAGTAACAGTCTTATCTGGGTTAACTTGACCAAGACCATTGAAAATAGTTACCTTATTAGCCTTCAGAAGACCTTGCACACCACCTGTAAGGGTCTTAACAACAGAGTTCTTAAAGTCAACCGTTTTATCCATATCGATAGTGTAATTTGTTGATGCTAGATTGATACCACGACCTGCAGCAATCTTAAGCCCATCAAGGATTTCTGCATTTTTAAGGTAGGTCTTAGTTGGAATACATCCTTTATTCAAACATGTTCCACCAAATTCAGATTTTTCAACGATGGCAACCTTACCGCCAAGTTGTGCTCCACGAATGGCAGAATAGTATCCAGCAGGACCACCACCAACAACGATAATATCGTACTCATTGTCAGCAAGTGGTGCTTTTTCTGCAGCAGCTGCTGGAGCAGCTTGGGCAGGAGCTTTAGGAACTTCAAGACCAGCTGATTCCAACTGAGCAGTTGCTTCTGCAACATGTTCGCTAGCTGCATTATCAGCCACAACTTCACCCTCTGCTCCAATATAACCAATAACCTCAGTAACTGGTACAGTTTCACCAGCCTGACGGGTAATC
>NZ_JWGQ01000076.1:0-228 GCF_001069025.1 Streptococcus sp. 1004_SSPC
ATAATTCTGCGCCACAAAAGCCAATTCCCCTTTCTTGAACCCAAACTCATCCCAGGACATAACCCTTGGGAGTTTATCAAAATGTTCCTTGAAAGAAAACTGATCAAACTTACGATAGACAGTGGATGTCGATACACGAAGTCTTCTGGCAATATCAGTTAGTGCCATCTTCTCAGTTAGGAGTTGTGTAACCTTTTGTCGGACTAGATTGGAGATTTGGCAGTTTTT
>NZ_JWGQ01000077.1:0-97812 GCF_001069025.1 Streptococcus sp. 1004_SSPC
GTTTGTTATGCGTTATGAGGTAATACATTGTTCTAATGAGACGATGTATAGAGGCAATCGTGTATGGTTTGGTTGAAGTCACTTGCGATTGTCTTTTGCGTTTCTCATAGAAGTCTGCGATATGACAAGGATTGGTGTGGCTAGCTGAAGCTATGTTATGAATGCACTTCAAGAGAATCTTTCTGGCATAGGGATTCCCACGTTTGGTGATATGTTCCTTGGCTAGAAAGTTTCCAGATTCATAGTGTCTGAGGTCAATGCCGACAAAAGCATTGATTTGATTGGCAGAGTGAAATCGACGAATATCACCAAGTTCGTCAATAATACTTGTCGCTGTGGTTTCAGCTATTCCAGGAATAGAGAGAAGAATCTCGTATTCTGGCAAAGATTGAGCCAAGGTTACCATCTCCTCTAAAACATCTTGTCTGTGTTCAGAAAGCCTAAGTAACTCCCCTGCATAGTATTTGACCTCTTCTATCACTGGAGAGGTTTTCTTGACCGCAAAATAAGACTGATTAGCTAGTTTTGTAAGCTTATCTACTAAGCAAGTCGCACGTTTTTCAGAGATGCGTTCTGCCGTAGACTAACGGATGATAGCTGTTAATGTGGCGTCATCCGACTCCAGTACAAAACTATTACATGGAAAAGTTATTACCAAGTTCCAATATTGTTCCCCAGTTGGTGCTGACAAGATGTTTTCCAATTCAGGAAAAGTGACCTGTAAAACCTTGTGCAGACGGTTTTTAGCACAGACAATATCTTCAGTAAGATTCTGGTAGAAACGGCTGAGGTCGCGTAATTCTTGATAAAGTGCTTCTTGGACATAGCTTGGTTTTAGTTTTACCTTAATGGTTTTGTTGTTGTAATACTCAATATAGTCTACAATGGCTTGTTCTAGCATCGTCTTTACTAGTTTCAAATTCGGTGACGTAGAAAGATTGTAGGCGATAATTGCATTATTAAAGCCATCTAAAACTGGCGACAAATAGAGTTTTTGGTTGCTTAAAATGGGCGTTTAATGAGATTCTCTGCTTTTTTGTCAACTTCTCCTTAGTATGAAGAATCCTTCCGATTCCGACGGGTTCTGGCCGTTAAAACAAGAACTTTCATCAGACGTTAGACCTCCTTATGATTCACAACGAAATAACGATTTCTCAATTCAAGAGTCTTTCGGCGATACCCATAATTTCTTTTTGCTTATAATAAATTTCCTGAATTTTGCCTTTAATCTCTTTATCTTTGTCGAGCCCAACCAGTTTTTTCACCAGATAGTAGTAAGTTGAGAGGGGTAAACTGGCTGTTCCAAGAAGTAAATCTAGTCGAAATCCTCCTGAAGCCATTTCTCTAATTGTCTTTGCCTTTCTTGCTGTAAGGCTTCGTTCCTGTCTTCTAGCTTTAGATAGGCCAACTCGGTACGTAAGCATTCACTCTCCTTTTGAAGTCACTTGAGTTCTGCCATTTCTTTCCTTTACGTCCCAATAATATTTGTATGTATAAGATGTGTGATCTGTGCTATAATAATCTTGGGGTTTGTTTTTGGATATTTGGGGTTTAATAGGAAAAAGTATATCAAACTATAGGAAAAATAAAAGTTTAGGATAAAATAATAACAGCAAATAGTAGAAAGCGAACAATAATGGATTTCTGTTCTTCGGAAATCTCGTTTTGTTCGCTTTTTCTATTGGTGGTTTCAATTTTATCAGTTATGAAAATTGAAATTTTTATTGATACTATTTTTTTAAAGACTGCAGCAATATATACAAGAGGAAATCTAAAATCTTTTTATTCCTTATTCTATTGTAGATAGATACAATAGATAGAATATTCACACTTGGAGGTACAGATGAAACAAATTTTAAAGATAGTATTTTTTAAAAACAAACTATTATTTTTATTGACGATAATATTTAGTTTTATTATTTCTTTGTTTAATATAATCTCAGCATTAATTCTTAAAAATTTTATCGATGTTGCTATAGAAACAGATAAATCTGGATTGAACTCTATACTATTAAAATCTGCTTTTTATATCGTTGGATTTTTAATAATTTCTTATATCACTTCCGTCTTGAGAAGTAAGTATGTTTCAAAAGCATACAAGAATTTAAGTGTTTATTTTACATCGTTATTACTTTCTAAAAGAATTAGTTTTTTAAACGGTTCGAATTCCTCTAAATACTCGGCTTTTCTCACAAGTGATCTCGAAAAAGTGAAGCTGGATTTTGTTGATAATATCGTTGTATTATTTCAAAATATTTGTACATTATTGTTATCGCTATCAATTATGCTTTATTTTGATGTTTATTTATTTTTAGGAATCCTAATTACCTCAATTTTAACATCATTTATGGGTGGAATTTTCCAACAAATACTACCTAAAATAGATAATCAAGTGACAAATCAAAAAAATACCGTCTCACAATTATTTAATGATGTAATTGGAGGTTTTCATACAATAAAACTATTTAGAACTGAAAACAGAATTGAAGAGATTTGTAAGAAAAAGGTTTATGAATTAGAAGAGTTAAATTTTAAAAGAGAGAGAATATTACATCTTTCTAAAAATTTTGCTATGGCAAGCACTAATATAATGGTATTTGTATTGTTTTACATAGGTGCAAACCAAGCAATGAGGGGTGTAATATCATTTGGGACTATTGTTGCATATATACAACTATTAAACTTTGTTGTTGTTCCAATACAAGATTTGCCTCAATGTTTTATGAAATTTCAGTCAGTATTTAACATATTAAAAAATGTTAGCGAATTGATAAACACCTCTAGAAAAAATAATCTTATCGATAATGACATTAAGTTTAGTGAAGACATAGTATTTGATAATGTATCCTTTACGTATAGTGATTCAAATAATTATGCTTTAAAAAACATATCATTCAAATTTGAGAATGGCAAGAAATACATAATAGTGGGTCAGAGTGGTAGTGGTAAGAGTACTTTATTAAGTTTATTACAGAAATTTTGGACAGATTATACTGGACAAATAAAAATAGGTAATGTTGATATAAAAAATATTGAGGAAGATGCTATATATAAAAATGTATCTGTAGTTCAACAAGAGGTATTTATTTTTGATGATACGATACTTAATAATTTAACAATGTTTTCTGTTTTTGAAAACAGGTTCTTGAACAGAGTTATAGAGCAGTCTCAATTGGGGAAACTGATTCGTGAGAAAGGTTTAGAATATAATTGCGGAGAGAATGGTAGGAATTTATCCGGTGGTGAGAGGCAGAGGATTGCTATTGGAAGATGTTTATTACAAAGAACTCCTATCATCATATTTGATGAGGCTACAGCTTCATTAGATAATAGAACTACAAAACAGATAGAAGAAGTATTGTCTGAAATGGAAGGCATTACGCAGATTATTACTTCACATAGGTTAAATAAGGAAGTTTTGCAAAAATATGACAGCATACTAGTAATGAAAAATGGAGTTCTTATAGAGTCGGGAAACTTTAACGAGTTAATTGAAAATAAAGGTGAATTCTGGGCATTATATAAAACAAAAAATTAGGAGAAATAAAATGAAAGAAACATTAACATTATCACAAAATCAAATTGGAACATTTTCTCAAATAGTTGAGGGCGATTATTCAATTGGAGTAGATGCTATTTTTAAAGGCGAAGTAGATAGCAAGTATTTTAGTAAAACGTTAGAAACAATTATCCATAATAATGATATATTTAAATTAAAATTGGTAAAAAAAGATGTTGAGATTTTCCAAGAGCTGAGTGATACGGTACTATATACATACAAAATTAAAGAATTTCAATCATTTGAAGAGTTTGACGATTGGAAGCATAATGCTAGGTTTCAGCAAATAGATTTAGATTATTTAATCGACTTTTATGGAATTATTATTAAAGATTATGGATTTGGTATCTTTTTTAAAGTTCACCATATAATTTCTGATGCTTTTTCTGTAGGCTTATTAGTGAATGAATTCATTTTTACCTATAGAGATTATGAGAAAAATTTATTGCCTTCAATTGAAAGAGGATCATACCAAAAAGTATTAGATGCTGAAAATGAATATAAATTGGGGAAAAAAATTAATAGAGATAAAGAATTTTGGGTTTCAGAATTTAAAAATAAGTTGACCAGTTCGTACTTATCAAATAAAAAAAGTAGCAGTTACCGTGTTCATAGGCAATCATTTAGTTTAAGTAAAAAGCACTCTGAACAGTTACAAGAGTATGCAAAGAGAAACAACGTATCTGAACTATTTATTTATATGTCTGCTTTTTCAATTTATATGTCCAGAATGAATAGAGAAGATATAGTGAATATTGGTACTACATTACATAGTAGATTTGGTAAAAACCAAAAAAATACTATGGGTATGTTTGTAAATACAGTACCAATAAGTATTTCGATAAATAAGGAAAACGATTTTACTGAATTTATTTCACAAGTTGATAAAAGAAAATCGAGAATATTTAAACATAGTAAATTTAATTATACAACACTCAAACAAGAATTAAATGAAAAATATGGCTTTAGAGAAGATCTATTTGATGTAATTATTAATTACCAAACGGCAAAGAAGGAATTTTCTGATGAGTTCAAAATATCATGGCAAAATTGTCAATATCAGTCAAATAACTTAACGATTAGCTTGAATAGTTGGGAAGATGGTACTTTTAAAATAGATTTTGATTATCTCGATGATGTTTTTACTGAGGAGGAAATAAAGAATATAAACAGACATGTTAATAATATTTTATTTAATGGTTTAGCAAATCCGACTCAGAAAATTTCTTCTTTAAAAATGGCCGATGAAGTGGAAGACTCATTGTATAAAGAGATTAATAAGTTAGATAATGTCAATTTTGAAAATAACGATATAAAAACTATATTTGAAAATGTTTGTGAAAAAAATTCAAATAGAATTGCAGTTATTCAAAATAACGAAAAAATCACATATAGTCAGTTAAATGAGTTATCTAATAAGCTCGCTAGGGTTTTATTGAAAAAAGGTATAGGGAAGGGAGATTCGGTTGCCGTAATTTCGGATAGAAATATCCAGTTAATTATTAACATTTTATCAGTAATAAAAATCGGTGCACGATATATTCCTATAGATCCAAATTATCCAGAGGAAAGAATTAATTATATGTTAACTGATAGTGGGACCAAAGCTATATTACTTTCGACGGATAATGTTCTGGAATTAAATGGGGATACAGCTATCGATGTAAGGAAACTATCATTAGATGGTGAAAGTGGTGCAAACTTAGATATTAATATTTCTCCTGAAGATCAGTTATATGTGATATATACTTCGGGAACAACAGGAAAGCCCAAAGGAGTAAAAATATCTCATATTAATGTAGTACGACTTTTATTTCACGATAATAATCGTTTTTCCTTCTCAAATAGAGATGTTTGGATGCTATTTCATTATTATGGTTTTGACTTTTCAGTCTGGGAGATATTTGGAGCGATTTTAAATGGAGGTAAGTTGGTTGTTCCAAGTTTAGATGAAATTCATGATAATTACTTAATTATCGAATTAATTAAGAAGCATCAAGTAACTGTGCTTAATCAAGTTCCAAGTTCATTCTATGCTTTGATGTATGCTTTGGGAAAAACGAAACTTTTGAGTTTGAGATATCTTATTTTTGGTGGGGAGGCATTGGAGCCACTGAAATTAAGAGATTTTTATTTAAATAATGGTCATGTAAATATAATTAACATGTACGGGATAACAGAGGCTACTGTTCATGTTACTTATAAGAAAATAGAATCATCAGAAATCGAACAAGGGATAAGTAATATAGGTTGTCCTCTTCCAACTACAGGTCTCTATTTAATGAATGATGATGAAGTATCCGGTATCGGAGTTCCAGGTGAAATTTGTGTATATGGAAAAGGATTATCTTCAGGCTATTTAAATAATACTAATTTAACACATGAAAAGTTTGTTTTCTCAGATACCTTGCAGAGGAAAATATATCGTTCAGGAGATTTGGCAAGACTGTTGCCAGATGGAACTATTGAGTACATGGGGCGTATCGATAAGCAGGTTAAAATTCATGGATTTAGAATTGAATTGAAGGAAATTGAAGGACAAATTTTAAGAAAATTCGAACGTTCTATTGAAGATTGTATTGTTATTGACAAAAAAGATAGAACTGGAGAAACTAGTCTATATGCATATTTTATCAAAAAGCCAATTTTTAATTATGACAATCATAGTTTGAGTAGAGAGTTAAGGGAGGTACTACCCTCTTATATGATTCCTAAATATTGGATTGAACTGTCGGAGTTTCCACTTACAAATAATGGTAAATTAGATAAATCACAGTTACCAGATATTAAAATTGAGTCTACTGGAGAAATAGATGAAGCTAGCACTGAAAAAGAAAAAGAGATATTAAATATCTTTAGAGACTTATTAGGAAATGATTCTTTGGGAATTCATGATGATTTTTTTGAGTTTGGCGGAGATTCTATTAAGAATATGATGCTTGTCTCTAAAATGAGAAATATCGGACTTGAAGTTACAACTAAGGAAGTCGTACAAAATCCTACTGTTGTAGAACTATCAAACGTTTGTAGAACTAGAGTATTGCATGATAATCAGTTGCCGGTTTATGGAGAGATACAAGAAACTCCTATAATTTCAGATTTTTTCAATTCTAATTATGACAATCCCGAGTATTATAATCAATCAATTCTATTAAAATGCAATAAAAAGATTAGCCAACAAAAGGTAAAAAATGCATTTCTTAAAATAATTGAACAACATGATATGCTAAGAGCAGTTGTTAATAAGGACCGATTATTCGTTTCTAAGTATGATGAGCATGACTTGGATTTTGAGTCAATACGGTTGGAAAAAGAAGAAATGATCCAATTTTTTAACAAGACACAAGAATCATTTCAATTCGATGGTTCTACTTTGTTCAAGATAAGATTGATAGAAATGGGGGACGAAGACTACGTATTTTTAGTTGCTCATCATTTAATAATTGATGCCGTTTCATGGAGAGTGATTTTAGATGATTTAAATTATTTATATGATCATTCAGATGATGTTGATGTTGACTTACCTCTTAAATCTACATCATTTAAACAGTGGGCAATGGAATTAAATGAATATAAAGATTCTTCAGCTTTTAAAAATCAAAGTAAGTTCTGGGATGATACTATAGTTTTTCTAAAAAAACAAAATAAGAGTGGACAAGATACTTTTAACTTCCGTAAAGATAGCATATTTATTGATAACGAAGTAATAAGTGATGGAATGAATAGGGCCAAAGAGATTTTTGGAGCTGATAGTAGTGCTATTTTATTAGCTGCATTATTAGATGTGTTGACAGATTATCTTCCTAATAAAACAATTATTAATATGGAGGGACATGGTCGAACTCTTTCTAGTAAGAATATTGCTGTTGAACGAACAGTAGGGTGGTTCACTGCTATTTATCCGCTTGTTGTCGAAAAACAATTTGATATTTCTTCTTCAATAATGAATATAAAAGATAAGTTAAAACGGGCTAGCCAGTCTCAGATTGAATTTGGTTTGATGAAAAATAAAGATAGATTTACTTATAGACCTAATTTGACTTTTAACTATTTAGGTGAATTTACTGAAGAAATTAATAATAGCAATACTTTCAGTCTATCAAAACAGTCGACAGGAGAAGTAAAAGATAAGAAGAATTACTTAAAATCGGATTTTGTGGTTGATATTATTAATTATGGAGATGGTTTTAATTTTAATTTTACTGTCGTAGAAAAAATCAATATTAATTTTGAAAAAGTAGAAATGGAATTAAAGAATTACTTCTTAAATTTGAAAGATAAACTAAATTGTTATGATCAAAAAGTTATAACTCAGTCAGATGTTTCTGATGAAGAATTGGAAAGTGAAATTTGGAAAGAATTAACAGACTTATATAACTAGATTGGAGGACGCTATGTCAAGTAATATTGAAAAGGTTTATGGTTTAACACCGATGCAGAAAGGGATGTTGTTTAATTACATAAAGTCAGGGAAGACAACTTATTTTGTCCAAAAGTCTACACATTTAAAGGGAAAGTTTAATCTAAATAATGCAGTTTCAAGTTTTCGCATATTGAGTAAGAAGTATGATATTTTAAGAACATCTATATTTTATAATTCAGGTACTGATCCTAAACAAGTTGTTTTAAAGAATAGAGAGATTGAGGTTAATATTATTCATTCCAAAGAGGAAACTAATATTGAGAAAATAGAAAATGATGATTTCAATAGAGGATTTGACCTAACCCAAGACTCACTGTTAAGAGTTACCTTAGTGGTACAGAAAAGTGATTATATCACAATTATTTGGAGTTTTAATCATATAATACTTGATGGCTGGTGCATGTCTATATTATTAAATGATTTTTTCAAGTATTATGAGCTTCTAAATGAAGGTAATACCATTGAGGAAATCCTGTCTAATATTGAAAAAACTTTGGATTATAAGGAGTATATCGATTGGCTTAACTGTCAAGATCACGATGCCGCAAAGCAATATTGGCTAGATTTTATTGCAAATTATACTGATGATTCTAATATTGAATCAAGAGATGGTCACAGTAAGAAGTTAAATAAAAGCAAAAGTATTGTTAGATATAATTCAACTTCAATTCAGATTGAACAGTACAAACAATTTTGTAATAAACATGGAATTACTTTAAGTGTTTTGTTCGAATTTTGTTGGGGTTTATTTCTAGCTAAACACAATTTCACAAAGGATATTGTATTTGGAAAAGTAGTTTCTGGAAGAAGATGTGAGTTGTCGGGTATTGAGAAAGCTTTAGGATTATTTATTAATACTATACCAACCAGAGTAAGTGTTGTAGATAATTTGACATCTTTAGACTATTTAAAGAAACTTTATAATACAAATATAGATAGTGAACAATTTGATTTTTACCCGTTGTTCGAAGTAATGAAATTAGATAAAAATAATGGGAATCTAATTAATAGTTTGTTTATTTTTGAAAATTATTTTGTCGATGAAAAAAAGGATAATCAACCTAAAGATCTAGAGTTGATTCTTGACGATAAACCAGAACATACAGAATATCCCCTGACTCTTGCAGTAATTAATAGGGGTAACTATGAATATGACATTAATTATAACCCTGATATCTTTTCCGAACAGGAAGTTGATATTTATATGTCCCAATTTGTAAATGTAATTGAGTCTGTTACAAAATATCCAAATAAACTAGTATCTGATATAACCCTTTGCAGTGATGAGGAAAAGAATAAAATAACTAGTTATTCTAAAGGAAAAATAGTTAAGTTAAAAGTTGATTCTATTATTGACCAATTTTATAAACAAGTTAAACTGAACCCTGAAAAAGTTGCTATAGTTTCTAACGAAGAGTCCATGACTTATAAAGAACTATGTGATTATGTAAGGAAAATTCAATCTATTTTAATTCTGAATGGTATAAAAAAAGGTGATCGAATTGTATTGCATTTTGATAAAAATATTGATTTGGTTGCCAGTATGCTGGCCTCATTAACGGTGGGTGGCACTTATGTTCCAGTCGACAAAAAGTTTAGTGAAGAGAGAATAAATTTTATCATTAAAGACTCGGATGCAAAAGTAATGCTATCTGATTCTGATGTTAATAGAGTTCAAGATGTAGTTGTACTAAATGTCAAAACAATAGGTAATTCTGATAATTCCTTTACAGCTAATTTTGAGAAATCTATTGAAGGGGATCAGAACCAGTATATTCTCTATACCTCAGGTACAACTGGCAGACCTAAAGGTGTTATTGTTAAGGAAAAATCAGTAATTAATCTAACCAGTTTTTTATATAATGAAATATATAAGCATTGTCAGGGGGGAAATATTGGACTAATTGCTAATCAGATATTTGATGCCTCAGTTCAACAAATATTTACTTCTCTAATGTATGGATTTTCATTGTATTTGATTGATGATGATTTAAAATTTGCTCCCCCAAAACTATTTAAGTATATAAATGATAATAATATAAAAATTTTAGATGGGACACCTTCCTACATAGACCTCTTGGTTAATCAAAATAATCAGAGTTTTCTAGATGTTGGCATCTATATTATAGGTGGAGAGATTTTACCACCAAAATTATTGAAGGATATAACTAGAGTGTCTCCAACTGCAGAGATATATAATGTATATGGACCGACTGAAATGACTGTTGATTCAACTTGTTACAAATGTAGCGAAAAAGACATAGAATTGACTAGAGTTCCTATAGGTAAACCGATCTATAATACTGAATTGAAAATAAAGAATGATAATCATCTTTGTGCTATAGGACAAATTGGAGAAATAACTATTTCTGGTGAAGGACTTTCTTCTGGTTATACAAATTCGGAATTGAATGATCAATGTTTTAAGAAGGTCGATTCTAGTATAGAATACCACACTGGGGATTTAGGCTACTGGAATTCAGACGGTGATGTGATAATATTGGGTAGAAGGGATTCTCAGATTAAGTTAAATGGTTATCGAATTGAACTGACTGAAATAGATAATTGTTTAGTTGAACTTGAAGGGGTTGCTAGTTCACACAGTATAGTTGACAATAATAATATATATACTTTTGTTGTTTTAGAAAAAGAATCTTTAATTAATAATTTAAGAAGTGAACTGCAGAAAAAACTTCCCTTCTATATGGTACCAAGAGATATTATTCAAATTGAAAAAATACCTATGTCCTTCAGTGGAAAGGTAGATATTCAGGTTTTAAAAGAGTTAATTGCGAATAATAATCGTAAAGAAGAGAATGATATTGAAGATAAATTGAACTTAGCTCGCGAAGAAGAAGTTATATTAGATACATATAAAACTATTTTTCAAAGAGAAGATATTACTTTAAATGATAATTTCTTCAATTTGGGTGGAGATTCTATATATGCTATTAGAATTGTATCGTTATTGTCTGAATATGATGTAAAAGTAAATGATATATTGAATTTCCCAGTTTTAAGAGACTTATCCAAGTTTATACAAAAAAATAATAAGACAATCTCTCAAGAAGAGGTTACAGGTAGAATGGAATTACTTCCTAGCCACAGAAGGTTTATTAAAGGGGTGAACAAAAAAACTGCAAATCATTTTAATCAATCAATATTCATTAAATCAGAAGTTAAGTTAAACTTAGAATTAGTAAATGAAATTTATCATACGTTATTGAAACATCATGACTCATTAAGAATAAGCTATCATTATGATAAAGATTATGCTGAATTGATTGATTATAAATCAATTGAGAAAAAACAGGATATTATTGTCATAAATTGTAAAAAAAGTGAGATGTGGGAATATGCTACAAGTGAACAAAAATCTATGTCTTTAAATGAGGGTAATGTATTTAAAATTGTTGTGTTTAAGACTGAAGAAGGCGAATTTTTGTTATTTATTTTACACCATTTTACATCAGATGCTGTTTCTTTAAGAATTTTATTTGATGATTTTTCTAATTTGTATCGGAATCAAAATGACGCGACATCATTACCGTTAAAAACAGTTTCAGTTAAGGAATTTGCAAAAGCAATTAATGAATATAAACAAAATAGTTCTTCACAAATAGATAGAATGTTTTGGAAAGAAAATTATATTACTTTTAATTGTGAAAATTATACGCCGTGTACTTTTTCTGAATCCGAGAAGTTTGAATTGAAATTAGAGAAATCAGTTATTTCAGAGCTTAAGAATAACCTAAGTAAGTTGAATGACATTGATATGCAAGATGTATTACTTTTAAGTTTTTTAGAATCCTATTTCAAAACTTATAAAAAAGAACAGCATCTGTCAATTGATATGGAGGGTCATGGAAGGAACTCGGAGGCCATTGATTTAAATGTTTCAAGAACCGTTGGTTGGTTCACAAGTGTTTATCCTTTACTATTTAAACCAGATGTTATTCCTAGTTCTTTTTCAGAAAAAGTTTCCTATATCCATAAACGATTGAAAAGTGTGCCAAATGGTGGTTTAACATATGCTTTGCAGACAGAATCTAATTCAAAATTTAGATTTAGTTCGATTATGTTTAATTATTTAGGAGAGTTCGATAGTAAGCTTTTTGAAAGCAATGAATTTTCAGTTATGGAGAAAAGCATTGGCGAGGAGGTATCTGGCGACCTTCTTATGCAGAATCCATTAATACTAAATATGTTAATACACGATGGTGATTTAGTTGCTAGTTTTATATATGACAAGAAAGTTTTTAGTAAGTGGAAATTAAAGAAATTCTCTAAAGTATTCAAAAAAACACTAATTCGTTCTATAAAACAGATTGAAAACGTCTCTGAAGATACTACATATAATAATTTAATAAAACAAATTCAAAATTACACTGATAATAAAGTAGATAATTATGTAGACATCCTTAATTCTGAATCAGAAAAAAATATATATGTGTTTCCGCCAGCCATGTTAAAGATTGCTTATTTACCGATTTATAAAGCTGTTTTTTCTGAGTTGGATTATAAGACACATGTATTCCATTTAACTGATGACAAAGAATTGATTAAGAGAATATCAGAATACATTATAAATCAAGGTGATACATCAATTACTTTTGTTGGTTATTCTGGAGGTTCTAATATTGCATATGATGTTTCAATTTATCTAGAACAACACTATGATAAAGAGGTCAATAGTATTGTGATGCTGGATGGATTTAAGTGGGAAGACGGGCTCGATTTTGTAACTGTTACTGAAGAGAATATTGATGACATGTTAGATGATTTTTTGGCTCAAAGCAATATTAACAAAGAAGATCTAGACGAAAAGATTGTAAAAATAATTGAATCGGAACGCACGAGCTTTCTCTTAGAAGCAAAAATTTATCAGGATTATTGTCAATTAAATAAGAACAAACATATTCTTTTACAAAATACAAAAATTTTCAATATCCTTTCAGAAGATACTTTTGTTGATAAATCGAAAGATACCAGAAGAGAATGGGACAGCATTTCAAATCTTGATGTTGAATATATTCATGGTGTAGGTAGTCACTTGAGTATGTTAACAGACAAGAAATATTTGCAACAAAATCGTAGGTTGTTAAAAGATATATTGGAAACAGTTGCTATTTCAACTCCAATAATTAGTGCAAAGAATCTAACAAAGACATATGGTTATGGTGATGCTGAGGTTAATGCATTGAAATCTGTTTCGATTGATATTTTTGAAAAAGAATTTATATGTATCCTAGGTAGTTCAGGTTCTGGGAAATCTACTTTATTGAACTCTTTGAGTACTCTTGAAGAGTTTGATAGTGGGGAACTGAAAATTTACTCCCAAAACGTAGATTATTCAGATAGTAAGCAAATTTTAAAAATTAGAAAAGATTATATTGGATTTGTATTTCAACAATATCTCTTACTACCGAATTTGAATGTAAAAGATAATATCGAGACAGGAAGATATCTTGCAAAATCTGAGTTAAATATTGATAAGATTCTTGATTTACTGTCTCTTGAAGATAAATTAGAGAAGTATCCAAGTCAATTATCAGGTGGAGAACAGCAAAGAGTTTCCATTGCGAGAGCCCTGGCTAAAAATTCTAAAATTTTGTTTTGTGATGAGCCGACAGGTGCTCTTGACACAAAGACTGGAATAACCGTTTTGAAAGTCTTAAAGCAAATTCAAAAACAAGAAGGTTTAACAATTGTCCTAGTCACCCATAATTCACAAATTTCCAAAATTGCTGATAGGGTTATTTATATGAAAGATGGTGAGATTACTAAAGAAATAACAAATGAATTTCCTTTAAGTATTGAGGAGGTGGATTGGGAATAATGAAAAAAGTATTAAAAAACAATGTTAATGGTATTTTAAAAAATAAATTGTTTATTTCGTTATTAATACTTTTTGGAGTGTGCTTCGGTTTTTTGTCTACCTATTTATATTATGGTAATATTCCTCTAAAAAATCATTATGAAGAAGAATTGAGATCTAGTAATTTAGAAGATTTCAGAATTTTACCCTCTCTTACGCTGACAGATAACGAGATTAAACAGATTGTACAAGACTATAAGATAATTGATACAACGAATATAACATTGGAAGAGTTAGTGGGGAAATATAATGTAAACTTAAGTGAATACTATAATATAAGAATTAAAAAGCTTGAAAAAAAATATAACTTCTCTTCGGAGCTTTTTCGCAGAAAATATTTTATTAAAAATTCACGAACATATTTTTTAAGTCCTTATAATGGGAAGGACAAGATTAATAAGTTGACTGTAGTTGAAGGAAAAAAAAATCTTACAAAAGATGAAGTCCTTATTTCTGTTCAGTTTGCAAGGATGAATAATGTAAAAATAGGTGAATCGATAACGCTTTATAATCATT
Organism: Streptococcus sp. 1004_SSPC; assembly: GCF_001069025.1. Lineage (NCBI taxonomy): Bacteria > Bacillati > Bacillota > Bacilli > Lactobacillales > Streptococcaceae > Streptococcus > Streptococcus sp. 1004_SSPC. The sequence goes on from NZ_JWGQ01000077.1 coordinate 14,377, forward strand.
CCTATAAAGTGGTAGGGTTATATTATCAGCCATCTGAAAGTTTAATTTACAATTCTAACTATTCAAAGCGAATAGGTAATATGTATAATGCTGGTGTATTTCTTTGTATGAAAGACTATAATGCAATTGAAGGCATGGAAGATTATATTTTCGTAGCACGGTTTGATAAAAGATTAAATAAAAAACAGCTAAATAATCAGTTACAAACCATGATGAAAGACAAAAAAGTTGGTCAAATTTTTAATAGTAACGATTTGACGAATTTTAAAACATTTCAATCAAATTTCGAAACGAGTATATCAATAATGTCTTTAAGCCTCACTATATTAAGTATTGTTATAGCTATTTTATTGATACAGATCCTACATAATCAAATTAAAAAATATTCAAAAAGTTTAGCGATTCTACGTGCAATGGGATATAATAAATTAGGTCTATCTACAACATTCTTTATATTTGCGTTGCCGACAAGTTTAGGTATTCTTCTTGGGGGGATATTAGGTTACTTTAAATCATTTAAATTCATTGATTCTTATCTAGATACATTTAATTTTATCAGGATTATACCTTCAATCAATATTCCAAAACTTATTTTGATTTTATTAGGTTTGTTTATTTGTATTAGCGTTTTTTCAATTGGAGTTGTTTTTAAAACAATGTCGAACTCCGTATTAGATGGTATTTATGAACGGAATAGCATAAAAATAAATTATCGAGCATTTAGGGTTAATAAGTATTTAGATAGGTTACCGTTTATTATTAGAGTTAGGAATAGTTATTTATTAAATAATATTTCTAGGGCGTGCTCTGTATTGATTATGAGTTTTATTTCTTTCTTTCTATTGAATTTTGCTTTTTCTTTATCTAACATTGCAAATAAACCGGTAAGTGATTATTCAAGCTCTCTTAATTTTAAATATGAGTATATTTATCAATATGCTCAACAAAATAATAATGATAAATTAGATAAAAATCTATCGTATTCAACCACAGTGTTATTAAATACAGAAGAAGATTCTTGGAAGACCTCTAATGCACAATTTGTTGACGAAGATTATAATTCTCTAAATATTTACAATTCAAAGGATAAAAGTATTTTTAAATCATTGAAAACACAAAATTCTATGATAATTCCTAAAAAGGTTTCTGATAAATATGGAGTTAATGTAGGAGATCATATCAAGATTAAATCTAGTAGTGGTATTATTCACAATATGACAGTGGTTGAAATAAATCCGATTTCATATGACAACACTTTGTATTTTAATAGAGAATATTTAAAAAAATTCGATGATAGCTTAACAAGTAAAAGTTATAATAGGAGGTACACTAATAAACTGCTAGGTGAAAATGATGGTGTTGAATATCAAACTAAGGGTGATAAAGTAAATCAAATTAAAAAACTTGTAAGTAGTAGTTTATCTTTGATTCCAAGTATCATTGGTATTACAGTTTTTATTGTTGTTAGCATTTCAATCCTATTAGCCTCTTTAAATCTTCGTGATAACAAAAGAAGTATCTCGATTTTTATTCTGCAGGGTTATTCAAAGAGACAAATCTTAAACATGTTGATAAATGTGTACAGTATTGTATTGATTGTAGGAATGTTTATAAGTTTAATGAATTTAGAACTTCTCTTCGATATAATTTCATCCTATATTAATTCATTAGTGGATATTTACATTGAATTCAATGTTTCAGCACTTTATATAATATTATCTGCCAGTGTAATCTTTTTGGTATATCAATTATCACTATTTGCTACATATCGCTCTTTAAATAAAATTAAGATTAGTGAAGTTAATTATGATTAATTTGAAATTTATGTCAATTAATGATTTAACAGAGAAAGAGTTTATACAATATTTCTATCTATGTAACTCTCAGAAACAAGAAATTATAAAAAAGTATTTTCATGAGGAAGATAAATATAGAAGTGTTTGTGGTGAAAAATTGATAAGAGATTTAATTGCTGATTTTGAAAATATTTCTATTGATGAAGTACTAGTTTCTTTTAACAAATATGGGAAACCATATTCTCCTAATAGCAAACTTCTATATAATATCAGTCACTCAGGAAGTTTTGTTGTCATTGCATATGATTATAATCCAATTGGTGTTGATATTGAAAAAATTGAAATTTTAGATTTTGACTCTATTATAAAAGAGTTTGCAACTGATTTTGAGATTCATCAATTTCAGAAGAGTAGATATCCTAAGAATTACTTTTATCACCTATGGACTTTAAAAGAAGCGTATTTTAAATGTGTTGGTACAGGAATTAGAGAATTGAAAGATATTGAATTTTCAATTCAAGATGGTAATATTACTTCAAATAAAATCGGATTTAGTTTTGAAACAAAACTTTTTTGGGACACTTATATAGTATCAACATGTAAAAGAATTATCCCATAAAATTATTTCTAATTTATATTTATATTCTTGAATAGAATTAATTGTTTAGACGACTATTATGTTTTAAATTATAATTTTTTTGTACTGACCCCAAAAAGTTGGACAAATAATTTAGTAAAAGGTATTAGTTTTGATTTTTAGCTCTCTTTAATAATTTATCAAATTGAATAATATTTCAGAGAAAAATTCCTAGGTCTATTGTTTAGTAGTTGTTTCAAAAAGCTAATATGTTGATAGGACTGAATAGGTCTTCAAAAAAAGTCATCATTTGATGACTTTTTTGTCTTCCGAAAACCACTAGCACAGCTAGTGATTTCGAAAAGCTTTTAGTGATGTAAAAAAATCCCCTAAAGTGTCATATTTGATAAGGTTTTACGACTACTAACTAATATACATACTAAATGAGTGACCCTGATAAGACAGGTTAATAATCATTTCGTACATACAATTTGAAATTTTAAGTATCCTATTGTTTCCATACCTAAATATTAACTTCAAATAATTTATGAAAAGTATAATGCAGGTATTGCTTAAATATTTTTTCAAAATGTGTGTAGAATAGATGAAAGAGATCCATAAAATGAATTTCTTGACAGGAAAAATCTATTTCATATGGTAAACTTCTAGAGAATGTGTCCTCTATAATGGTATCCTAATTAGGAGAATAGAAAAACTATTAGGGCGGATTAATTTCACAGTAGGCAATGATGGTGACGAAAGAGAAAAGATCTTGCTTTCAACTGTTGACATAAATAGCTGTAATCAATCCATTTCTAAAAGATATTAAGAGAAGTATCAAAGTGTTAATAATTATGATATAATAAGAAAAAGATTAAAAAGAGTTCTACAATAATGGAAAAAGAAGAATGGATTGACTATTATAAAAGCATCAATGGTCACAAACCATCAGTTTTAGAGGTTGCTGAAGCAGAAAAGAATGGTGAAATTTTAGTTATTTCTGTTCCATCTACCCCTACAGTTATAGAGAGTGATGATTATATCCCAAATCAATGTTCTAGCTATCGTAAAAAATCTGTCTGTGGAAGCCTTTGGACCGCCTTGACATTCATCTCCCGTGGTTTATGGTGGATAGTTAGACTTGTCTTTTCAGTTTCTTTAGTTATAGTAAATATTATTTTAACTATTTTCTTCTTTATTATACGTATCACAGGTTTGATTTTCTTCTTATCACGTTAATATTTATCATGAAGTGTTTTTAGACACTTCTTTTTTGTTCTTAAAAGTATGAAGGGAGGGATATGTCTTAACTTGTGAAGATGATGGCAAAATGCTAAGGCAATCAAATGTTGCTGTAAAACAGACGTTATTCGGGACACTAAAAATATAGTGGTAGTAGATTCTATTATTGTAAGTTTTTTTAGTTAGTAGAAATGATTTTCTGATACAAGTATCTTCAACAATAAGGAGGAGAAATGACTTAACGATTAATGTTTGCTTGCTATCTCCTAGTATGTTTGCTATACTAATGACATAAATTGTTTAATTTATATCTTTTTTTCACCACCTCTAACGGTGAACCTTTGGTCACGTGACTAAAGAAATCAGAAACATGGAGGAGGAGATGTCATTACTGGTTCTGTCCCAGCAGTAGGCATACCATGTTTAAAGGGGTTAAAAGTGAGCGTACTCGCTTTTAGCTATCAGTTAAGCAATCAGACAGAAGAAGAGGCTTAACGCTTTGAATGAAACACGTACGAGATAATTTGCCTAATTGATTGAAAGGCTACAACAAACGTTATTAGCAACTAAGCATAACGAGAAGTTTATCCTATGGTTTTCCATAGGCACGCGCAACCTTGTTTTTTGAGACAAGACTTGCCGGCTTCTTTGTTATGCTTTTTTGTTTTGAGTTTGGGTAGACGGACAAAAAAGGAAGGCGACATCTCGATGATTAGAGACGAGGAACAGGTGTTCCCAACTCTAACTTGTCGGCATGCGGAGGAAAGGCTACAAACAGGTGTTTAAGGCTTTCCAAGGTCACTTTACAACAACAATTTTTTAAAGGAGAAAAGCTTATGCTTAACAAAGTCATTATTACTGGTCGTTTGGTCGCAGATCCGGAACTTCGCTACACATCTTCGAACAAGGCGGTAGCAACGGCTCGAATCGCCTCTCCACGTGATTTTAAAAATCAAAATGGAGAGCGGGAGACCGATTTTATTAACCTCGTCATTTGGGGTAAATATGCGGAGAATTTCGCAAATTGGATCAAGAAGGGCTTTCTTGTAACGGTTGAGGGACGGTTGCAAACTCGTTCTTATGAAAACCAAGAAGGTCAAAAGGTCTATGTGACCGAGGTTAATGTGTCAAACTTTGACAACCTGCAGCCTCGTGACCATAGTAACTCTTCTTCGCAAAGTCCAGATTTTGCACCTGCAGAAGGGGGCTTTCCTGGAGGTGGAGAACCTCTAGATGATTCTATGTTCGAGAATATTCCTTTCTAGTACATAGTTCAAGGTTTTAAGAAGAAAGTAGAGAGTTCAGTCATACTGAGCTCTTTTTGTTTTGGAAGGAGAAAGAATGATAAAAGAAGTAGAGATACTTCCTCCATTGACAGAGGATAATTACTACCAAGATAGGTATTATATGTCCACTTCTCGTTTTAAGGAGTACATCAAATGTCCCTTAAGACAACAAGTTGTCGATTTGGGCTTTTGGCCTGAGAAGATGGAGACAGAAAGCCTACTTGTTGGTAATTATGTCCATTCTTATTTTGAGAATAAAGAAGCTCATGAAGCTTTCTTGGAAATGAATTGAGATAAGATCATCAGTCAACGAGGAAAAACTGCTGGCCAGGTAAAAGCCTCTTTCAAACAAGCAGATAAGATGATTGCTGCTTTAGAAAAAGAGGAGCTTTTTAATCGTTTGTATCATGGTACAGATGATGAAATGGTGGAGAAAGAACGGATTATCACTGGTACGTTAGAAGGGATTCCCTTCAAGTGCAAAATTGATAGTCTGAATCTTTCAGGCGGTTATTTCATTGACTTGAAAACGATGGAGAGTCTTCAGTCGGAAAAATATTCGACGATACTTCATCGTTATACGAAGTCTCTTCTCTATAACATTGTAGAGTATCAGTATACGCTACAAATGTACGTATATCAGGAGTTGCTGAAGCAAACCTACGGTTATGAGTTTACACCTTATATTATGGCAGTTTCAAAGGAACCTGTTCCCGATAAGGAGTTAATTCTAGTCGATGATACTATCATTGAAATGGGGAGAGACCTCTTTTATGGGCATGTTGAAGTACTTAAAGATGCTTTAGCATATAAGTCTGTCGAAGGATGTGGTCACTGTGATTACTGTTTAACGAATAAGTCGTTAACAACAGCAAAAACGGTGGCAGAATTTTTACAACAATAATAAATAGGAAATAAAGTGGTCAAAAGACCACTTTTTATATTAAGGAGAAAAGAACAATGACTGAAACAATTGCAAACACAAATGAAAAAAACCTAGTAGCTGAACTAATTGAAGCTAAAGTGGCTCTTGCTAAGGCTGAAATGCAATTAGAATGGCAAAAGGCTGAACAAGTAAAAAAAGACCATTCTAAACCGGAGCCAGAGCTTATGGCTCCATTGTTTGAGGCTTTGGCCAAGGCTCAAGCTGAGTTTAAGTCGGTAACAGCAACAAGTAGAGTCACGTTTAAGAACGTGGACTTTAAGTTCGCACCTCTCTCAGAGATTTTAGGGGCTGTACGTCCAGCACTTAACAAGTACGGCTTGACGTTGACGCAACAAACCAAACATGTCCCATTTGGTAATGCCAATGGGATCAAAGTTGTGACGACACTTCTTCATGAAAGTGGTGTCTCTTACGACATTGAGTCTGTTCCTGTATTCTATAATGTCAATGACATAAAGAATCTAGGAGCTCAGGTGACTTACCTGCGTCGATACGAGGTGAAAACCTTGCTGGGTATTGAGGCTGATAGCGAAGAACTAGATATGGACAATGTGCTAAATCAATCGCAATCAGTTCAACAGACTGGTAATTATGATAGTAACCATAAGTATCAGTCAAAAGCCCAAACGAAAACACCTCGCAAGCCAACAGGTGCCCGCTATGGAAAGACTGCTCAGTCAGTATCGCTTACTACTTCTTTGAGTAGCAGTGAACAGACATCACTTAGTGAGGTGACATCAGCTAACAAAGTGGCAAGTGATAGTGTCTCACAAGCAACTAGCGAGTCTGAAGTAGCTCCACAAAAGAGTGAAACAGCTACAAAAGGGATAAAAGCTGCTTGTAACGATGATCAACTGATTCAAATGGTTGCTCGTGGTGAAGAAGCTGCATTGTCTCTTGGAGCAACAGAAAGCCAGTTGCTTGAGTGGTCTCAGCTAGGAGAAAGCCAAGGGTTGACTGTTCAACTCAAAGCTTTATCTGATTTTGTTGCAAAACAACGTCAGCAAGCACAACAACAATAGTAGTAGAACAAAAAGTGATCAGACTTTATTACGGCAACAAAATAAGAGAAATGTTAATTAGAGGCGTTTACCTGATTGGCATTAATTGAACATTATCCAGAGGGTAGAACCATCCCTGGGTGAGAAAGAGTATGATATAATAGGATAAGAATTATCCAACATGATATTATAACGACTAAGGTAGGAATGGGTATGCAAAATATTAATGATCTTTTTGAAGCATATATAGCAGAAGGGAACCCTATTAAGAAGGAGTTTTTGCTAAATATGTACAACCATGCTTTGCAACAGAAACAAAAAGAGGTGATTAGTCGTGACTTTGTCAGATAAACAATCACCAGTATTTTAGATCTTTTCCATTCAAACCGAACATATGTCGAACAACAAATTTGGTACACTTTCTTTAAACAGACACTTTCAGAGCTGTTGTTTATTGGGGTTGTGGCCATTCTAGGCTATTTTTCCCTATGCAACTTGCTTCGCAACAAATTGGTTTTTAAACTATTAGTTGCTGTAGTATTTCTAATCCTTATTCTTTTGATAGAAGGGATTCAACACTTCTTTCGTAGTTGAACAAAGGAAGGAGACGTTTATTATTAATATACTGTGTTTTTTAGAGGGTGCTCACAAGCCAAAAAAACATAGGCAATGTATGGCTAAAGTGTGTACTTATCTAAAGAACGATGGGCATAAGGTTCGAGTAGGGTTTGTTTCACTAGCGGGTCTTGAAGCTTTGGATAACAGAGGAGTCAATTCAATGAGTGAAGCCGTTCCCGGAAAAAGAGTCTGGTTAATCGTTTATGATGAAAATCGTCCCTGTAAGTCCTATACAAATGAAGATATTCATTACTATAAGGAATTTGTGGATTTGTTTTCGTCACGTCTGATACGTAGACTTTATTACGAAGGTATGCTTAACGAACTGACAGCCCTCAAAACAAGAACAGAAAAATGGTCCTAGGGGCCATTTTTTGTTTTTTAAAGGAGAAAAAACAATGACAAAAAGAGAAAAAGCCTTGTGGTTACACGAGCACTACAAGAACGACTCCCTTAAATGGTACCTAGAGAATGATGCCAGATTAAATGCGATGTTTAGGAAAGTTTATCATCGCTATATGACTGACCTCAATGCACGCGCTTCGAAAGTGAAATTGTATCATATTGAGGGACCTAGGCAAACGTATGAGAGAAGTATACGAAGATGTCTATGGTACTAATTTTGATAGCGATTGTCGCTTAGACCGTGCAGAGACGAATCGAAAGGTGCAAACTATCCGCTCTATGTGGGTAGTAGCGCCAGCCTAGGAGGAGGTAGTTATGGATAGAATTATGATTTTGACCAATACGCTACCTGAAGAAAGTAACATTTCGGTTATCTATAAGGGTGACGTTGCTGTTGTAGTTGCAAGGGATAACCAAGAGCGTTTGCTTTTTAAAGTAACAACAACAGTAACAGTAGCAATGCAACTGCAGGCAGAATGGCTTGTAGTTTAAGAGGTAAAGGAGAAAAACAATGACAGAAACAATTACTAGGAGACAAGTAAGACATCCTAAAGACTTTGGTGATAGAGAGCTATTCAAAAGGACTTTCACTCACTGGATGCCTTCAGAAAAGATCGATGCCTTGTATTCTGAATTGCAAGGAGATTTTAAGAAGGTCTGTGAGTTAAGTATCGAGGAGTTAAAACATTATGGATTAACTCAGAGAGATGCTACTGCCTTTCTTTCAATGCTTGAACTTTTCAAACGTTCAGAAGGTGAGGAAGAAAAGCCAACTTGTGTCACTGGGACTGGATATTTTGCTCAAAGTATCCCAAAAGCCTATGGACATAAGAAACAAGAGCATCTCGTAGTGTGGTACTTGGATGTGCATTATAACATTATCGAGGAGCGAGTAGTTTTCATCGGTAGCGTTCATCGTAGTATGGCGTGTCCAAGAGAGATTTTTTACTATGCAGTGAAGAATTTAGCTCGCTACGTGCTGGTAGCTCATAACCATCCCTTTGGAAGTGTATATCCTTCCAGTAATGATATCAATGTTACTGAGGCTCTTGAAGATGCTGCAAAGCTCTTTGAGATGGAGGTCTTAGACCATGTTATCGTAACGAAGGATAAATACTATTCTTTCAGAGATAACGGAAGAATGCGTTGTTTCTAGGAAAGGAGAAAAAGAATGGGAAATATTTCTGATGCCTTTGGAAAGGTAATTATTTCCGCACCAACATTTTCAGATATTGAGGTGCTTGTGGCTACTCATAGGGTAATCAATGCCAAAGCTTGGACCCCAACGACTCTAAAAGGTTATCCAAGAAAAGCGGATTGTATCACAACTGAAGAAGGACTTGTCTCAGCGACACTTCCTTTTACAGCTTGTGGGAACTGGAATATTCGAGAGAATATCGATAGCTTTTTGACTAACATCTTAAAGCAAGATAGCACTCTTAGTGATATCTCAATGTCTGCCACATTTGATTATGTAGATGCAGAGTCTGGCGTAAACTTTATTTATAAAGCAACCGTTATGACTCGCAATGTCCCTGGTAAAGGGGTAACCACTAAACTCTTAACAGATGAAGATTTAGGAGATTACTCAGAGTCTTATCTAAAAGGGCTAGAGGAAGACTATGATCAAGAGCTTGCTTTAGGCCGACTGTCTATCTAAAAATGGTGTTATAATAGGTATAAAGAAAAAGATGTAGCGAGGAGACAAAGCATGAAAGAGACCTTCTTTTGGACCTTTAGTTCAGATGCGATTTCGACCTTATCTGATTTGACGTCAGAAGGTTTTGAAGTTGATTGGACGGTAAGGAGTTCATCTGATGATATGACCAGTGGTTTTGTGATTCAAGGGGAGATTTCTGGAATGATTGAGTTCACTCCATAACCTAGAGATGCTTACACCTTTGTTCATAAGCTAGAGGTTCGTATGGACAAGAAAAAGCAGGGGATAGCAGGGCGTTTGTTAGCACATGTTGCCCAAGATGATTTCAATCGTGGTTTTGAGGGCTTCATGATGTGTCTTTCAAAGGCTGCTCTTTTAGATTACTATGTGCGTCGCTATGGTTGCAGTCGTATTGCAAACACTGATCGTGTGATGTTTCACGCATCAGCATGCCAGTTGCTTATTGACCGATTTTTGAAGGGAGGCGAAAGCTAACCATGAGGATAGTTGAACAATTTAAGGCAGACTGGAAGTCTTCAGGTTTACCGAATAAACCTTACAAGACAACGGAGGAGATTGAAATGATTAAGAATGGCAATCTTGTCTGGGCTGCGCGTGTTGAAGAAAAATTGAGGCGTAAGTTAAGCCCACGAGAACTTGATGAAATGCAGTGGTGAGTTACTGCTACAAACAGTGTATCGTGCAAGATACATCGTATATTTGATATGTAAGAGAAATAGGAAGGTATTAGCCCTAGGCTACACCTTCCTATTTTTCTATGGAGGAGAAAAAAACAATGACAAAACAAATTTTCGTTTATAAAAACAAAAAAACACAGGAAGTCTTTGCAGATCTTTTCGCTAAGGACCTTCTTGAAGGCGTTACAACTTTTCCTCGGATTGATAACGCTCAATCCTATTCATTCTTGGAACTCTCTTGTCTTTATCTCAAGAGAATTTTAGAAATAAAGCATCGTAGGGCTCAAACCCTATTCGTTGAGGGAAAACCCGAACCAGCACTTGCTTCAGCATTGTTACAAGCACGTGCTATGGGACTGAATGTAGTCATCAAATTGAAGACAACTGAGAGTAATAGCGAGACACAAGAGGAGCTTCAAAGAGCTCGGTCTTGACGATGTTGTAATGGCATGATTTGAATTAAGAAGGAGAAAAACAATGACTAAACATCGTTATGTTGAGAAATTTAAACGTAAAGACGAAACAGTCTTTACGAAAAGGTTTCTAGCTTCAGATTTGTTTCAAGCTGATGAATACGCTTTAGAGTATGCTACTAAGCGAGATATTCTCTATCTCGACTTAGGGCCTGCAGTTCAGTAGAAAGGTAAGCTACGTATTTTATACGTGGCTTTTTAAAAGGGTTAAACGGTCTTCTGGTTTTTATCGCTTGCCAAAAACTCGTGCTTTGGTGGCATCCTTATTGAAGGAATTAAACCCGAAATAGTTGATAAAAAAGAAACAAAATGCTAACATTTAATAAAAGTGTTAGCATTTTATTTCCTATGAAAGGATACTGCTATTATGAATAATATTGAAATGATTATGGCTTCTTTTCAACGACATCAAGGATTTTTGACCTTTCAACAAGTACTTGAAGAGAAACTACCTTACAAAATGTTGCTGAGAATGATTGATGAGGGACAAGTAGAGGTTGAAGGAAAGGGGTTATATCGCCTCCCTGATACTTATCTTGACGAATGGTTTGTGACGCAGCAACGTTTTTCAAAAGGAATTTTTTCTTTAGAAACAGCTCTTTGGTTACATGGATTATCACTAACAGTTCCCTTTGAGATGACCATGAGCTTCCCTTATGGAACCAATACCAAAAATGTTAAATCAGAAGGTATACGTCCGATAGTTCTTCGTTCTTATTACGATGAAGGAATTATTGAGCTTGAGCGACAAGTGGGGCAGAAAATTAAGGTGTACGATCCGGAGAGGGTTTTAGCAGAGTGTTTAAGACCAGTTTATCAAGTTGATGTTCAAGTTATAACTCCTGCATTTAAGATGTATTTTCAAAATCACAAAGTTAACTATTCAAAACTGTTTCACTATGCACGTTTATTCAAGGTGACTAATAAGTTGCAATCTTACATGGAGGTATTAGCCTAATGTTTTCCAATGCAAATAGCTTTAAGGCAAAGATTAAGAATATGGCTAAGGATAGAGGTATTCCTGCCCAGCAGCTTCAGCAAAACTTCCTGATTGAACAAGTGTTGAAATTGATTGCTAAAAGTTCCTATAAGGATTCCTTCATTGTTAAAGGCGGTTATCTAATAGGACAGCTGATAGGACTTGATAAGCGAACGACAATGGATTTAGATGTGACGCTTAAAGGGACTGCACTTAGCCAAGGAAATTTGATTACCATCTTCGAAGAGATACTTTCGGATTCGGATGATGTCTTTTCATTTGAAGTAGATAAACTAGAGCCTATTCGTCAAGATGACGAATACGGGGGATTTTCTCTAAAACTCAATGCTACATTTGATACTTTAAGAGAGGTTGTTTTCATCGACATTACAACGGGTGATAAGATTACACCTAGAGAAATTACTTATTCGATGCCATCCCTATTTACAAATGAAACCATTGAGGTTTGGACTTATAATTTGGAAACTGTCCTAGCTGAAAAATTGGAAACGATCATTAGCCGAGGAGTTGCATCAACACGTCCTCGTGATCGTTATGACCTTTTTACCTTGTATCATATCAGAAATGATGAGATAAATTTCGATGTGTTGCGTGAAGCTCTGGCCAATACTGTAGAAAAACGAGGAAGTAAAGAGGCTATTGATATTTGGGAAAATCAGCTAAATAATATTGAGACTGATGAGTATCAAAAACAACTTTGGAAACGTTATCAAAAACAATTCAAATATGCACAAGATATTTCTTTTGAGAAATCAGTTCAGATTGTAAGAGAACTCATGACAACTATTATGTAATATAAAACAGTTCATTACCATTTATTGGGTAGTGAACCGTTTTTTGTATCTAATCCTTTTGGTAAAAGGAACATTCATATCCATTCGCTCGGAGGTTGCTATCAGGCATCCAGTTAGGTGCTATACCCATTAGACTTTCTATATCTTCAAGGCTTTGGTCTTTATCACACTCAATGATGACTTCATCATTAAGGAGTTGCTATGTATTGGTGGTAGTGTAAAATAAGTTGTGTAAACATAAAATTATTGACAGTATCTTGTTGGTTGAAAAGTCTTTACAAATTTGGTAAAACTGCTAAAGAAACGATAAAAATATTACTCATGGGGTTATCTCACCATGATAATGGACCGTCATGAAATTTCAACATGACGTTTAACGCAAGAGAAAAAACTCTTGCGTTTTTTGTTTTTAATAGAATATATATAGTGCGTAATCTAACTATTACGAGATAACTAAGTATAATCGTCTTGTTATCCCTTAAGGTCCCCAAAAAGCTAGAAAGCCTAAGAGTTTATCAAAACTAAAAACAGAATATAAAGAATTGATATATGTGTCCCGATTTGGGAGATTAGAAAAATTACAAAGAGAGCGTTAAGAGCGTTCTCTTTTATTTGTTTAATAAATCTAATTTGGAGGTTAGGAATGACACCTAGCGAGCAAAATTCACGAGAAACTATTATTTCTTTTTTGATGGAACAAACAGGGTTATCACGTCAGGAAACAGTCACCAGTATTGAAGAACTTGAAGCCTTTGGCTTAGTTGGTTTTGCTTCCAACGGTGATTTCAGACTGAAAGAGGTATAAGTAATGACAAAAATTCAGATGATTACAGCAGATGAATTTCAAACGTCAGAACGTTTCTATGCATTACCCAAAATTCTTTTTGAAAGTGACCGCTATAAACAAATGCGGATTGACACTAAAGTTGCTTACGCAATTCTAAAAGATCGCTTGAGTCTTTCCCTGAAAAATAACTGGATTGACGAAGCAGGATATATTTATCTAGTTTATTCAAATGCTAATTTGATGGAAATTTTGAATTGTTCAAAATCAACACTTTTAAGAATTAAAAAACAATTGACTGAGTACGGCTTGATTTATGAAGTTAAGCAGTCAAATAGTCAAAAAGGTACCCTCGCAAATAGAATATATCTAGGTCAATTAATTGACGACAAATCTACTAGAACCCTTGTAAACACTGACTTTGCCGAACCAGACACCCCCCCGGTGTCAGATTTAGACCAGGGGGGTGCTAGGTTCAGACTAGAGGGGTGTCAGATTCAAACTAGGGGGGTACCAAATTCAGACACTAATGATACTGATAACAGTGATACTAATATTAGCGACACTGACATTCCTTCTGACGATGACGAGGAGATGGCTTACTCTAGTCAAGATGATAAATATCAAAATACGCTAAACCGAAAAGTTGATGAAGCGACACAGTACGATAGAGATTATATTTGGAGACTTGTATATGATCGTTTAAGGAAAGAGGGGTTCTCAAGAGCTTCAGCAGATTTTGTAATACGCCATTTTGATGAACGTTATCAATACGCCCTAGAAAATATGCGTTACGCATCCTCTACAGAAAAAATTGCAGAATTTGTTTTTAATGGCATCCTAGCTGTTTTCAATCAAGAGAGACGAAAACAAGAAAATGCTAATGGATGAACTGGCAAATATAAGTAAGTACCTTCTTGAAAGCATGACCTTGATAAGTCGTTAAACTATCACAAATGTTTTCAGGAGGTAGCAAAATGAAATTTGCTAACAAACTTACAACCAAAGCTATGCTTGCAGTCGCTCTTCTTGGAGTGGTTGGTGCAACAGTCAGTGCTGTTCAGCATAAGGCAGGTGATAATGTCGCACACGCAGACACTCCAGTAAGACGTTACTATGAGTACCGTCGAATTTGTGGAAGACTCTATTACCGTAGTGTCCTAAAAGGATACGCCAACAACGTTGGCTGGGTCTACGATAGTGTAGGCCCTTGGATCTCAATTGGTAGGAACGAGTTGCTTTAGCTTTGACCTTAGCAGGTCTTAAAACTGCTTGATGTTCCTTGAAAACTGAATAATAATCTTTTGTCCTGATTAGTGATACTAAAGGCATAAAAAAAAGAAATGGGGGCGAAAGCGTAGCTAGTAGAAGTATATCTAGCGCCTGGTATCAAGTATAACAAAGGCACACTTATAGGAAGTAAGTGCTAACGAGGTAGGACCCACAGTTAAAATTGTGTGGTTGGTCAAGCGGGCCGTGGCTACCAGCCTTAATGAGTTTGAGGTGAACAAAGCTATAAACCTTACGTCAAAATGCAGATTTAACTATTTTTAGTTAAACAAAAGCAAAAAAAGGAGTTCGAAATGAATGATACTCTTTTGAGATTATCTGATCTCAGGCAACTCGGTCTTGAAGGTGGTGTAATGCTATATCTTCAAGACGGTACCGTTGCCAAATGTCGGCCAAAGTTCGCAGCAATTCAGAAAAAAGAGCGAAAAAATGGACGACTTGTAAACGTGGAAGAGATTGTACCTTTTGCAACGATATTTCAAGCAATATCAGTCGTTAAACGGAATAATTTAGTTATTACAAGAAAATTTGTGCAAAACAATCAATCCTTCCTTCGCTTAAGCGGTGTCGGTTATCACCGCAAGGAAAAGAAAAGAGAGGTATGAGACTTTGACTAAAGCAAAATTTATTTCAATTATCTCAACAGCAGTGCTTGCAACTGCATCATCAGGGGTTTTCGCTGATGAAACAACTCCTGTTAGTGACGGGTCAACTAGCCCAACGGTTAGCGTGACTGCTCCTGTTCCAACAGATAAATCAACAGACAAGGCTCCTGATACGAGCACTAGTCATGTATCAGACGGGACTTCTGGTGTTATAGCACCTACAACTGTGACACCAGCTCCTCCAACAACACCAAAGACTGACGAAAATCCAACCACGCCAATAGAACCTATTACACCGGCAACTACTGACCAACTTCCAGCTTCATCAGACGAAGCAGGGACAAATGTAAATCCCAATATTCCGAATCAACCTGACCAAGATAAAGGAAATACAAGTAGTCAAGATGGTACTTCATCTGAGAGACCACAGACAACAGATCAAGCCAATCAGCAAGGAGCTTCTCAAGTAGGTACTACTTCAAATGTGGCGGGTCAAGTGGTTCAAAATGTAACAGCTGAAGCTCCCGTTGAAACGGCTACAGGTGTCTCAATTGTAAGCACTAAGGAAGGCAAAGTCGTGCTATCAGATGGCTCAGAAGTTTCCCCAGAAACTGTCGGTGCTAGAACCAATGAGGATAAGACCATCACGGTCACAAAAAAAGATGGCTCAAAAGTGACACTACCACATACAGGAGATGCTAAAACCCTAGGCTTATCATTCTTAGGTACTTTAATGGCGTTTACAGGTGCGCTTATCTGGAAACAGAAAAAAGTCCAGGACAACTAATGTTTTATCTATGCTTATTAGCTGACCCAGGCACGTCATAAAACGGCTTAACTAATTCATTTTAAAGGAGACCTTATGACCCATAAAAAAGTTATAGCGGGCTTAGCCGTTGCAACTGTATCCGTTGCAACGGCAGGAGTTGCTCAAGCAGATGTGGTAACATCGACACCTAAAAGTGATGCCACTACCCTTGAAACTCAGCCAGAAGCTGAGGTGTTACAAGAAGAGGTTGCCGAAGCGAAAGCTGCTTATGATCAAGCCCAGGAGGGTGTGAATAATCAAGAGACAGTCGTTAACGAATCTCAAAATGCTAAAGACCAAGCGAAATTAGCTCTTGGTAATGCTACGATAGCTGTTAGTGAAGCGCAAGAACTAGCTAATCAAGCCAGTCCTGAGACGATTGCTCAGGCAAAAGAAGGCGTTACTGAAACTACTCAGAATGTAACGAATGCTCAAATACAGCTAGAAGAGACACAAGCTACAGCTAACACCGCTCAAGAAGCGCTTGCTTCTCAAGAAACGATTGTCAATAACAATCAAGCCACTATCGCTAATGCCCAAAAAGAGGTTGACGATGCTAAAGAAGCTGTTGGGGTCGCCAACCAAGCGATTGATGAGACATCAGCTCAAACAGATTTGGCAACTGCTCAAGCTGACCTTACCGCAAAGGCCAATCATGTCAAGGAAGCACAAGAGCAGCTAGAAAAGGCTAAAACAGCTGATGAGGCTTTCGTGGCTAAACGTCAAGAAGTACAAGCAGACCTTGATCAAAAGGCACTCTCCAAAACAAAGACTGAGACCTTGTTAAAACAAGTAGTCACTGACATAGCTAACGAACAAGTATCAACCAGCTTACAAGATCATGCTTACTACAATCAACGTGACGCTATTTGGACATCTTATTATGGTAATGGCAGTTTTGCGGCGACAGGTTGTGTCCCAACATCGCTTGCCATGGTCTTTACAGAATTAGCGAGACGAGGGATTACCCCAACAGAAATTGCTGACTATTTGTATGACAATACTAACTATTTTAATAAAACCTTCTCAGGTACAAGTGCTAACGGGATTGTCGCTGCTACCAAACACTTTGGTTTTGTGCCGACTCAGCTATCCAGTCAATCTGCCATTATGCAAGCTCTTCAGGCAGGGCATCATGTGATAGGGGCTGTGCAAAACAACAAGTTCTCTCCTTGGGGACCAGGTTATAGCCATGAAATCGTTATGAGAGGCTATTCTAATGGGAATACCTATATCTATGATCCTTATAACAGAGCTAATATTGGTTGGTATCCTGTAGCGAGTCTTTGGGCAGAACAAAGTCAAGATAAAGACGATCGTGCTTTAGGAGCGCCGTTCTTTAAGATTACGACTCAAAAAATGGCAGAGCTAGAGGCTCAAAAAGTGAAAGCATCATCAGCTGTTCAGACAGCTAGTCATCAACTAGCAGACGCTAAAGCAACCTTGGCCAAACTACAATCGATAGCACTACGAGTTCCAGGAGCTCAGGAGGTGCTTAATCAGGCGACGGCTGATTTAAGTCAAGCTGAAGCTAATGTGCTTAAAGCTCAAGAAGCCGTCCGTCTAAAAAGTCAAGAATTAGCACAAAAAGAAACAACCCTTAAAGAAGCCCAAGCGGAGCTATCGCTCAAAGAAACAGCTTTAAGTGATGCTAAGGAAGTCTTAGTTGCTAGTCAAGCCAAATTGGAAACGTTAAAAGCTACGGCAACAGCAGCGGAAGAAGCCGTCTCACAAGCTAAAGAGACTCTAGAAACAGCTAAACAAGCTTTGACACAACAAGAAACAAGGTTAGCAGGACTGGAAGAAGCTCCAGCACGCTTAGCTAAAGCCCAAGAAGCCTTAATGGCCGCTAAAGCAGATTTAGCTCAGAAAACAGAGGCGTTAAAGCAAGCTCAAGCAGAGCTAGAAACTTTGAAGACATTAGTTTCTGAAGCACAGACGCATTACATGACAGTATTAAGGGCTTATCAAGCTAATCTCACCAAAGTCCATTACACGAAATTAAAGATTGACTATCAGAAAGTTGTTTCAGATGGTGGTCAGATGGTGCCAGTCGTCGATGAAACAGGAAAAGTGACGGGTATTATCAATGGAACCCCATCCCATCAGGTGAAAGCTTCTACAGAAGCACGTAGCCTAGCGAGCACAGCGACAGCCAATCGTCCTCTAGTAAGCCATTCTGACGACGCTCTTCCTAAAACAGGTGAGGCAAGCTCTAGCATAGGAATGATCGGTGTTAGTCTTATCAGTTTATTAGGACTAGTTGGTTTGAAACGTAAAGCTTAATGCATTTAGTGTTGAACTGACCTAAGCACGTCATAAAAAGGCTTAAAGAACTATTTTTCAAAAGGAGATTGAGATGAACTCAAACACACAAGGACACGGATTTTATCGTAAATCAAAAGCATACGGTTTGGTATGTGGCATTGCCTTAGCAGGTGCTTTGGCATTTGGTGGCGCAAGCCAAGCCTCAGCTGACGAAGTGGTTGCACCAGCTAAAGCAGAAGCGACAGTTGTCACAACTTTAACCGAACCAACAGTTAATAAAGCACAAGCGGTGACCTCACCAGCCCTTGACACAGCTGTTTCTGAAGCACAAGCTGCAGGCGTTACAGTAACAACTGAGCCGACGATTTCTCATACCAATGAAACAACCGCTCAAGCTGATTTAGACCAGCAAACACAAGCTGTTAAAGAAGCTACACAACAAGCCCAAGCTAACACTAAAGCCATTAAAGAAGCAACAGCACAAAATGCTCAAATTGATGCGGAGAATCAAGCCGAAAAAGAACGGATAATGGCTGAGAATAAAGCAGGACAAGCTGCGGTAGATGCTAAAAATGCCGAAGAAAAAGCCAAGGTAGACCAAGCTAATCAAGAAGCAAAGGCGGCTGCAGACAAGACAAATGCCCAACTCAAAGCGGACTATGAGAAAAAACTAGCCGAGATTAAGTCAGTTGAAGACTATAACAAGGCGGTTGCTGAGCGTAACGCTAAAGCACAAGCTGATGCGGAAGCACGTAATGCCCAACTTAAGGCAGACTATGATGCGAAGTTAAAAGCCTATGAAAAAGCACTTGCGGATCGTCAAACGCTTGCAGGCAATCAAGTGACCTTCATGGGATACGGTAAATCAGAAGTCCTCAATTCTTATGGCCAAAGGACTTCAGATACGGTGGTGGTCAATGGTGATGGGACATTTACTTTAACAGAACCTCTCAACGATACGGATGGTGTTTTTGCGAATAGCAAGGTGACAGGTAAATTGATCTTTACTAAACGCTTTGACGAAGCGACTCAAAAAGTGGTTGTGACGATCACTGGGGTACAACTCAATACTTGGCAGTTAGATTTAACACGAGAAACAACAGCTGTTAATCGTAATATTATTGATAGTTATAAAGATTTAGCAGGCAATACCCTCTATACCCGTCGTTTTGATGGCTTGTCATCTATCGGTGTTCAAGACATCAATAAGAGCTTCGCCTTAAACAAAGAAATTATTCTTTCAGATGGTCAAACCTCTGAGGAAGTCCTATTCTTAACAACAAATCCTAGTTGGGTTTATGAAGCACCGTCTAGTCTCTATGCGACACTGACTTATAAGGCGTTAGCTCTCCCTGAGAAACCAGAAAAGCCAACCTATGAACCAGTGACACCAGAAGCTGAAAAACCAGTGCCAGAGAAACCAGTAGTACCTCGATACGTAACACCTGAGGTATCTACCTTTACACCTGAAGTCTTCACACCAAAAACACCAACGGTTAAACCTCATGTAGAAGTCCCTGAAAAAGTATCTGTAAGCGTTGCGGTACACCCGGTCACAGTCCCAGTTGCCAATCCGTCTAAAGATGTTGTGGATGAAAATGGCAACTCCATTAATGGTTTGTCAGTGCTACCTAATAGTGAGTTGAACTATGTGGCTAAACAAGATTTTAGCCAATATAAAGGCATGACGGCGTCAGCAGAGGATATCCTTAAAAACTTTATCTTTATTGATGATTATAAAGATGAGGCACTAGACGGTAACTCAATGACGGTTAACAGTATTACAGCCCAAAACGGTGATGATGTGTCACAACTACTTGAGATGCACCATGTGCTTTCTAAAGAAGCCTTAGATGAGAAGCTACAAGCTATTCTAAACAATAGTGGTCTATCTCCAGTCGGCGAATTCTACATGTGGGTTGCTAAAGATCCACAAGCCTTTTATAAAGCCTATGTGCAAAAAGGCTTAGATATTACCTATAACTTATCCTTTAAAGTCAAACAAAGCTTCACAGAAGTCGACATTGTCAATGGTGTGGCACAAATTGATTTTGGTAATGGTTACCTTGGTAATTTAGTTGTTAATGAACTACCAAAACCTGAAGTCCACAAAGACGTGCTAGATAAACAGGATGGGAAATCCATCAATAATGGTACGATTAAAGTTGGTGATGAGGTCACTTATAAGCTAGAAGGTTGGGTTGTGCCAACAGGTCGCTCTTATAACCTCTTTGAGTACAAGTTTGTGGATCAATTGCAACATAGCCACGATCTTTACTTAAAAGATAGTGTTGTTGCCAAAGTTGATATTACCTTATCAGATGGCTCAGTGATCAAAAAGGGGACTGATTTAGCTGTGTACACGGAAACGGTCTATAACAAAGAAACAGGTCGTTATGAGTTAGCCTTCAAGAAAGATTTCCTTGAAAAGGTTGCTCGTTCCAGTGAATTTGGGGCAGATGCCTTTATCGTTGTGAAACGTATCAAAGCAGGTGATGTTTACAATGACTATACCTTGTACGTCAACGGTAACCGAGTTAAATCAAACCGAGTGGTCACTCATACGCCAGAAGATCCTAAACCGCAAAAATCAAGTACACCAGTACCACAACCACCCGTTCAAGGTGCAAGTGTGGCAACTTTACCAGAAACAGGTGAAGTAGAAAGTTTTGGGATAGTAGCACTTGGAGGTATTCTTACTTTATTTGGGCTAGTAGGAGCTTCAAAATCAACAAAACGTAAACATTGATTCTAAAATAATATAAGGCTATTACTATAAAAGACTAACCTGTATAACGAAACAGATTAGTCTTTTAGTTTGTCCTGGACGTTCAGAAAGATGGAAAAGAGCAAGATTATAGTATGAAATAAATATAAACTAATTATGAAAGGTGGAACATGCAGGAAGTGGAAAAGAGTAACGAACATGTAGGAGATATTGAAAAGAAATCCTCAAGGTTGCTAAAAGCATTAGTTGAAAAAGATAAAAACCTAGTATTACGAGGTACTCTTTCATACAGTGATAAGATAACTTTGAGAAACGAGCTGTATAGTCTCGCTCTGGAAATTTATAAGAAAGTTCATGACACATCTAAGAGTAATATATTTTTAGAGTCAGATCCAAATATTGTTTTGGAAACTAGCCAGTTAATTCTGGCTATAGTGTATCCAGAAAGGTTTAATAATAGTGACGTTCGCTCTATTACCTTTGATGCAAATGTTCGACGTATCAGCAATATGGTTCAGAACGTCATCATGCTGCATCAAGTAAACGATAATAATCGATGAAATACTGATACTGACTAATAACTTCTATAGACAAAAAAGTCGATATCATCACCTTCAACACAGCGCATAAAAGAAGTAGGGATTCTTCCACACACTGGTGAAAAAGCATCCACCTCAATCATTGGGAATATCTTAAGTATTCTCTTGATAGTATCTGGATTATTTCAAATTAAGCGACAAACAGAAGAAAAATAGTTATTTTGATAGGAAATTACAATTTATCGTAAAGAACTTAGGAGCATACAAGCTAGGAAAATAAAGGAGAAATAATAAAAATGGAAGTTGTTACAAAAATTATCACTGTCATGGGAGCTTTGGTTGCTATTGGTGGCCTAGGATGGGCCTTTGTAGGCGCAATTGAGTTTTTCCAGGGAAAGAAAAACCAAAATGCACAACAAACCGATAACGGAATGGCAGGTATGGTGTATGGTGGCGGACTAGCTGCTGTATCAGCAAGTATTGCAGCTGCAATTGTTGCTGCAATCAACTCAATTCAATTTTAAAAGGTATTTAGAGAGATAGCAAAGCATTAGTAATCAAGATATAATAAGAAAAAGATTATGAAAGAGG
This sequence comes from Streptococcus sp. 1004_SSPC, assembly GCF_001069025.1. Taxonomy (NCBI): domain Bacteria; kingdom Bacillati; phylum Bacillota; class Bacilli; order Lactobacillales; family Streptococcaceae; genus Streptococcus; species Streptococcus sp. 1004_SSPC. The sequence continues at coordinate 36,486 of NZ_JWGQ01000077.1, forward strand.
TTGATAATTATGAACAGAGAAGAATGGATTGACTATTATGAAAGTATCAACGGCCATAAACCATCTGTCATGGAGGTTGCTAAAGCTGAAAAAGACGGTGAAATTTTCGTTCTCTATGAGTCATCTAATCCATCAGTAATTGATGATGACAACTATACTTCTTATAATGATAATACCTACACACATAAAAAAACTGGTCGAAAAACAATCACTTCAGTAATAGGCATGTTTTTCAGATGTATCTGGGCAATCTTACTAGGTCTATTTACAGTTGCAACTTGGCTATTTTCCATTGCATTATGGATTGTAGGTTTTCTTATTCATATTGTATCTTTAACTTTAAGTTTCATTTTTACTTTTGCACGTTTTTATTAACCAGGGTATCATTTAATTGATACTCTTTTATTTCATGCCTAATCGCAAGAGGGGAGGAGTATGGACGAATTAGTACAAAATATGACCAAAAGTCTTCAGCAATACAACGGCGAGGCTAACCGTGCAGTGATAAAAATTAACACAAGTTTTATGGTAGTCGGTTTCATTATTGTGAGCTTTTTCTTGTTGGTAGAAATGATGTCATGGTACAAATACTTGAAACAACAAGGGGGAGAGATGACTTACCGCTTAATGTTAGAAGTAGCCTTAAAATACCTTATTGCTTACTTTTTAGTAGCCATGTCTAGTCAAATTATTGTAGCTATTATACAAATCACTAACTTACTGACACGTATGGTTGGAGCAAATATTACAAATAATCTATTTGAATTTGAAGCCCTCAAAAAGGGGAACTGGGCGATTAGAATTGTTGTAAATTCACTAGCTTATATTGCAGGTGCAACTTCACTTATGCTTACTAATATTATGGTCTTTATGAGATTTATTGAGTTGTATGTTCTTAGAGCAGTATCACCTTTGATAGTTGCCTTTTGGATGTCTGATGATACAAGAAGTATTGCAACAAATCTATTGAAGCGTACAGCTGCAACAGCCTTTCAGGGAGTCCTAATAGTTGTTCTATTGGTCATCTGGCAGGCTTTCAAGTTAGATCAAAATGTAGAATTAGCTAAAGCTGACTGGTTGAAAACTTTTGCGGCTGGTTTCTCATATATTGGTAAGTGTGTGATATTTATATTGATATTATATCGTTCACAATCAACTGCAAAATCTCTTTTACAATCTAATTAAAGGAGGCTAATCGATTGAATAAAAGTAAATTAGGGTCGATTTTCCTAAAAGAAATTGACCAGTATGAAAGGTCGGTAGTAGGCGGTATGACGGCCCGCATTTTTATAATGGTCTTAGGTGTAGGGGCTGTCGTTATGATTGGTGTCTTACCAACAGTTTTTTGGTCTATTCCTGATTTATACATGTATATGGTGGTTATTTTAGGAACACCGCCTTTTATTGTCTATGGACTTAAGTTAGACGGGATTGTTAGAGAACGATTGCTATTTATCTTAACAATTCAAGAACGAAGCTATCAAACTGATGATGATTTCACAGCATTTGGAAATAATAAGGAGGTAACTTATAGTAATTCTGCCTTTTCGCAAGCAAAAGATGTCCACGAATGGAATTAAGCTATCTCTTACAAAAGAGGAGCTAGCGGAACTTGATGAAGAAGCCGAAGTTTGGAAGCTTGGACTTGATCGTCAACGTGATTTGAATACACCTTCAGGTGTTATTCTTGGGAGCTCAGGAAGTGGTAAAAAGGTAACAGTTAAATCAATGGAAATAATTCCAACTTTATTGAAAAACATATATGATAGATGATGATTTCACAGCATTTGGAAATAATAAGGAGGTAACTTATGGCAATTCTGCCTTTTCGCAAGCAAAAGATGTCTACGAATGGAATTAAGCCACCTCTTACACAAGAGGAGCTAGAACGTGGGAAACAGCTACAAAAAGCATTAAAAAAATCAACTCAAAATACAATTAAGTACACGAGCCTTTTTGAAGATGGACTCATGCACATTACGGGTCGTGAGTTTTCACGGACCTATGCCTTGGGTGATGCTAACTACATTACCGCAAGTGATGATGAAAAATCAGATATTATAGATTACTATGCCGATGCCTTAAATGTCTTAGACAGCGATAATACCTATCAACTCACGGTCATTAACCGTCCTTTACCTGATAATGCTGTAGAGCGAATTTCTTATGATAGAGTAAATGATGGTTTCAATGATTATCGTGATGAATACAACAAAATAATTAAAGATCGTTTTGATAAGGAACAAAATAACTTTGAGGTTAAAAAATTTGTAACAGTTTCTACAATAGCTGAAGATAGAAAGATGGCCTATAGTAGGCTTAATGACGTTGAAAATAACTTTACAGCTCAATTTCAGGCGGTAGATGTTGATTTCAAGGTATTAAATGGCTCAGATCGATTAAATATCTTCTCTGATATTCTTAGAGGCAATCCATACTTAAACCTTGATTACCGTGATCTTATCCGAAGTGGTCTTGGTACTAAGTCATTTATTGCACCTGGTTCAATTTGGTTTCAGCCTAAAATGATGAAGATTGATAATCAATTTGGATGTGTAATGTTTGTCAGAAATTATCCGAATTTCCTTAATGATCGTTTGATTAAGTCGCTCGTAGATGTTGGTATTGAATTAGTTATCAATGTTTTGGCACGCCCTTATGATGTAGGTGAGTCCTTGAAGAAAATCAATAACGCAGAGGCGGTTATCAAAATGGATATGGTCAAAAGCCAAAAAGCAGGGGCTCGTGATGGTATCTCACAGGAACTTGCTACTGGTGGTGTTGCTGCGGAACTTGCTGAAGAAGCCGAAGTTTGGAAGTCTGAAATACAGGATAATGACCAAAAAATTTATTCTGGTATCTTCACAGTCTTCTTTAAAGCGGATAGCGAAGAAGAGCTAGAAGATTTCACAGGGCGAGTTAAGGCTGCTGGACGTAAGCATGGAGCAGAGTTTGATGTAGCCTATTACCAACAAGAAAATGGTCTTAATTCAACTTTACCGATTGGTATTCCGTTTCTCGAAGTGAAACAAAATTATATGCGTGACATGACAACCTCTAATATTGTGACACAGGTCCCTTTCACGAACGTTGACCTTCAAAGTAAGAGCCCCTGGGCAGTCTATTATGGCCAAAATCAATTAAGCCATAATTCGATTACCCTTGATCGTCAACGTGATTTGAATACACCTTCAGGTGTCATTCTTGGGAGCTCAGGAAGTGGTAAGTCGGTAACAGTTAAATCAATGGAAGTAATTCCAACCTTATTGAAAAACATATATGATAGAGTCATCATAGTAGACCCTGAAGATGAGTATAGTGATATCGGACGAGAATTTGGAGCGCAGATGATAGATATTTACCCAGGTTCTCAGACTCACCTTAACCTACTAGATTTGCCTGATATGGATAAACTGGATGCAGAAGATGGAGATCCAATTGCTCAAAAATCTTCATTATTGATTGGTTTCTTTGAAAACGTACTTACAGAAGTTACGGATGCCCAGGTGTCTATTATTGACCGTGTGACTCACTTAACTTACCAACGTTTCCAAGATAAAGGGCGTATGCCAACCCTTAAAGATTGGCATGATATTATGTTGGAGCAACCTGAAGAAGAAGCCAGAGATATGGCAATTGCTTCTGAAACCTATGCTAAAGGTTCCCAGGATATTTTCTCTTATGAAACTAATGTAGATATCAATGATCGATTTGTTATTTTCAATTTGAAAAAACTTGATGGAAAATTGAAGCCTTTTGCACTAATGGTTATACAAGACTATATTTGGAATATGGTTGTTAATAATCAAGGAAAATTCACTACACGTATTTACTTTGATGAAATGCAAAACCAATTTCAAACTGATAATCAGGCACTATTTTTCACTAACTTGTACGCCCGTGTCCGTAAATATGGGGCAATTCCTACGGGAATTACTCAGAACGTGGAAACGTTGCTTGATCGTACTGAAGGACGTAAGTTATTAAACAACTCAGAATTTGTTGTACTTTTGAAACAAAAAGGGTCTGATGCCCGTGAATTGGCAGCTATGTATGAATTGACAGAAAGTCAATTAAGATACGTAACGAAACCTAAAGCAAAGGGAACAGGTCTTATTATCGCAGGCGGAACAGTGGTTCCTTTTGAAAACCCAATCCCAAGCACTACGAAATTATATAAACTAATTGCAACAGATGCTTATTCTGAAGCAGGTGCATAGAGGTGATAGATAATCACCTCTTTTTTCATATCTAAATAGAAAGGGGTGATTATTTCTTGAGTAATGAACAATCGCCAAAAAGTAGATACTCTCAAAGAAAACAAGAAATCAGTCAGGCTGTTCAAAGGCATAATAACAATAGAGGCCGAATTGCACAGCGAGGTGCTAATAAAGAGTATAAAGAAGCTAAGGCCGCTTATCGGGAAGCTGCTAAGAACTACCGTGAAGGAGGGGGAGCTGAAGCTCTCAAACTTAAGAAGAATAAAGATAACTTAAGGATTGCTCGTAAGACAAAGAAGATAGTTAAAAAGACAAACCCTACAAAAACCCGTCAGACTGTAAGAATGGCTGGAAAAACAGGTTTAAGTATGGGAAGCTCTTATATTGAGACTGTTCTTAATCAAAACGAAGACACGGCTGAGGGAGTTAAAGCGCTACGAACAGCTAACAGCATGAGACATAGCGCTCGTAAGGCAGGGCGTAGTTTTGGAAAAGTCGCTAAAAAAACTGGAAAAGGGGTTGTTAAAGCCCCTCGTTTTGCCAAACGTTCAACCAAATCAGCGGGAAGAGTCGCAAAGAGGACAGCGAAAAATGCCAGGCGTGCTGCTCAGGCAAGTGTCAAAGTATTTAGAAGAGCCTTGCAAGTAGCTCAGTTAGCTATTAAGTCTGCTGCTTCTGCTGTCAACGGAGCAATTGCATTCTTTTCTACCCCAGTTGGTTGGGGGGTGGCTGCTGTTGCAGCTTTACTTCTTCTAATTGTCATTATATCAGGAGCATTTTCTTCAAAGATTGTCCAACAAACAGATTTCAGTCTAAATGATTCCTGGGTCCAACTATCTAAGACAGACCGTAAAAAATCGAATGGTAAGGTTGAATACTACACAGATATTGATGAAATTCTGTTATACATGAATTACCGTTACGGAGGAGAATGGGAACCATCTGCCAAATGGGAAGATGGTAATGGTGGAAAATGGGCAGGGAAATTTGGCCTAAACCATTTCTCAGATGCTCTTGATGATATTTGGAAGCAGGAAAACGAAGACCCAAACAACCTGAAGACAATGAAAGATGTCTATACAAACGGGAAAGAGTGGACCAAACTCAGTAAGTCTGATCGTGAAGAATATGAAGAAATTCTTGAAAATGCAAAGGAGTCAGGGAAATACCCTGGAATGCAAGAACTTCAAAACCCTCTATATAATGCTGCTGATGATAAAAGTCAGTCTGAAGGAGTCATGATAGAAAAACGTTATGGTTATACAGCAAAAGATAAGTTTAGCTATAACACGACTATTAAGGCCTCTTCAGGTCAAAAACTTTATGCACCTATGGACGGAAAAGTTGAGGTTGGAAAATCTACACTAAAGACCTTTAAAACGAACCTTCCAAAAGATAAGAAGGAAAGCGAAGAAAAGAAACAGAAGACTAATATCATTATCTATACAGATAATGCGGAGTTTATTTTCTATAACGTATCAGGAGCCCGTGTTAAGTCTGGAGACAAGATTGAAGAGGGGACTGAATTAGGGTCTGTTCAAGGTAATGGACAAAAAATTGCCTATGCTAAACGCAAAGAGACTTTGGACAGTAACGACAAGGATGACAAACGGTATTATGACGAAGCCAAATATCTTGAAAAACGTGATGAAGATAATGAGGATTCCAGAACCTTCACCCGTAACGTAGATAAAAAAGGGAAGAAGATTGATAAATGGCAAATTGTCAATCCTGGCTTTTACTTCCCTTTTGTCGCATACAGTCAACACACACAAGTAACAACAACTGAGACGGCAGGTGAAATGAGTGGACGGGCAAAACAACTGTATGATTTGGTCAAAAAATCTCTCCCTGAAGCGACTGACAATGGAATTGCTGCAATGGCAGGGTGTTTTGGTGTAGAGTCTCAAATTGAGCCTAAACGTGCTGAAGGAGATTATCTCTCCCCTCCTGTCGGAGCTTCTGCCGACTCATGGGAAAATGAGGAATGGTTGAATATGGGAGGCCCTGCTATTTATGGTGGAGGTTTCCCAAACATTCTTCACCGTGGACTCGGTCTAGGTCAGTGGACAGACACAGCAGATGGGGCAACACGTCACACACTCTTACTTGAATATGCTAAGAAGATTGACAAAAAATGGTACACGCTTGAAGCCCAAGTCCGTTTCATGCTTGAAGGAGATAACGCTTACTATATCAATATTCTAAAAAGCGTATTGACAAGCAATGATGACGTAGATACCCTGACAAGTCGCTTTCTTTCTCAATGGGAAGGTGTTCCAGGCGATAAAATCAGCGAACGTCAAAAGATTGCGAAACAGGCTTTGACCTGGTTCCATCAAACACCTAAGAGCTCAGGAACAGGTTCAGGGCCAGGAGGCACTAAGGCATCCTCTTGGGACTTCCCTAGTGAATATGAAGGAAAACTAAAATGGGGTCAACCGTCTAGCAACACTGTGACAGGTTACCCAGGAAACAATTACCCTGCAGGACAGTGTACGTTCTATGTTTGGAACCGAGTCCACGAAACTTGGGGACTTGATGTAGCTCCTCAACTTGGAAACGGTCAAGACTGGGTTGCTAACCTTGTAGCTCAAAACGGTTGGCATACTACCTCAACCCCTCAAGTTGGGGCCGTATGTTCAACTGCTGGTGGCTTTGACGGTACTTTAGGTATCTATGGGCATGTAATGTTTGTTGAGCACGTTAATGATGATGGTTCATTCTTGATTTCTGAGCTTAACTATAATTTTGTCCAAGATAAGGTCCATTGGAGGGTTGTCAATAATGCAAATTATTATAGTTTCGCTATGCCTCCTGGACAGTAAAATACAATGAAAGAAAGGTCTATTATGATTGATACATTCAAAGTTAAAATTTTAAAAGGAGTAGGAATTGCTATTGTGGTGGTTCTGATCTTCGTTATTGGGTTCGGTGTTGGACATATTGGAAAGTCAACACAGAAAGTGTCAGCTCCTAAAACAAAAAAAGTTGCTGAAGGAACAGAATTGACCCAGGACTATATCAGGAAATTCTTGATTGCCTATTACACGAAGAAGGACCTAGAGGAGAACCGTTCTCGTTATAAACCATTTATGACTGATGGACTATATACGTCTGTTGTCAATATGGAAAATGAACCCGTTAATCAAACTTATAAGGGTTATGTGGTTGACCAGGCTTTCAAATCAGCTGATATCTTTATTGATGAAAAGAATAATACAGCCATTGCCACAATCAACTACACAAATACACTTCTGAAAAATAAGGGCGACTATAAAGATGCTCAGAAGAATGTTGCTAGTAAAAATACACTGCGCTTAACTTTCACTAAAGATGGTAAAAAGTTTAAGGTCAATAACATGAGCTACCTTATTGTTACAGACTCAGCAAATGTTACAGACACTACTAATAGCTATGGCACACTAGAGAGTGCTTCAAGCTCTGGAAGTAATGCCTCTGCTTCTACTGGTACTAGCGGAAGCGGAAACGCTACTTCACCAACCTCTACAGACTCTTTAAACAGCGAGGAATAATCAGATGGAATTTAAAGATTTTAAACAAAGTCTTGATGAATTATCCAGAACGTTACCGAATCAGTATAGGGATGAGAACATGGAAGGAGTACAGGCTTTAATTCCTTATGGTACCGCTTATATCCAATTTGAGAGTTATCTAGGTGAGGGTGTCATTGTATGGTTGTTAAGGGGCAGAAAGTGCTAGAACGTCTTTATGATTACATTATAGAGGCGTGAGAGGATAATGGACTACAATGAACCAAAATTGGAATTTATTGAAAACAACACAGTGATCAGGATGATTGTATTCATTTCTAACAGTGCCTTGTTAAAACCACGAACAGCTAATAGGCTAAAACAGACTTGCGATCAACTTGAATGTTTGCTAGTAGATGTAGATGAAGATGATCCTGTTTTTGCTAACTGTAATATCATGCTTGAACGTAAACAATGAAAGGAAATATAAACAATGAACGACTATCAAGAAAAACTACAAGAAGAACAAACTGAACAAAAACCTAAACGTAAAAAGAAGACAATTCAAGAACGCTTAGATAGGGCTTTAGAATTGAAAGCAAAGACGGAGAAACAACTTGCAGAAACTCAGAAGCGCTTAGATGGTTATAATAAGCAAATTGAAGAGCTAGAAGTGGAAGCACGCCTTGAAGTAATCAAGCGTTATGATATAAGTCCTGAAGAATTAGATGCTGCTCTTAAGAATTACAAGGAGGGTGATTGATAATGACATTTCAAGTCACAAATCTACAGACAAACAAAATTAGTGAATTTGCAAATCGTGCTCAATTTCTCTATGAAATGGAGCAAATTGAAACAAGACACCTGGCCACAAACACTATGGGGCGCTATAAATTAACTCATTTAAACGCTAAAACAAATGAAATCCTAGAAGAGAAGACTGTAGAAATTCCCCCAACGGAAGGGGATCTTCAACAATCTCTAAAAGACTTTGGTGTTGTCGAAGGAGGAGGAGGCTTGTTTAGTCGTCGGAAACCTAAACAAGCCCTAAAGGTTCCTCCTCAATCAGTATCAGAACCAGAAGAAAGTAACCCAGTGAATATTGATGAAGTGGAACAAGTGTCACCTATTTCAGACACAAAAACAAATCTTCCTACTAGCAATAATGTTGTTCCTTCATCATCTTATACAGGAAGCAATCTTAACATTGTAAGTTTTGGTAAAATTGTGGCTTGGTTGGTTGTTCTCTTCTTAGCCCTCTATGGAGCAGGTGTTTCACACACTATTGCAGTAGGTCTTAAAACGGGAGCAATTAAAACAACACAGTCTACACCAAAACAAACCTCAACTGTTAATGATATGTCAGATGAACATGAAGTAGATGTTTTTAGTCGCTATTTTATTGGAGCATATCTTACAAATAGTGACCTTGCTAATTTCATTAGTTCAAAGGTTTCTAACAAACCTTTTGACAAAGTCACTACAACAGCGGTCCTACTTGAAAAGGTACAAACCAAAGATAAGCAGACTTATGAAATGACTTACGTTGTTAGTTATAACAAAGATGATAAGACTAAATCATCACGTTTCAAATTTACTGTAAAAAAAGCCAAAAAGGCTATGTATGGCTATGAGGTAACTAAGTTGCCGAAAGAGTCAGATTATCCAGGATAAAGGAGAAGAAAAATGGTTGTAGATCAAGAAGCTGTCATTAGAGAATTTAAAAATCAAGGGAACATGACGGCTAGGCTCCTATTCAATATCAGTTGCGTTCTAGCGAAAGCAGCAGCAGATAGAGCTGTTGATATAGGTAAGATGGTTTCTACTAAAATTGAGACTATGCCTGGCGAGAAAAAATCTATTGATGCCCTAAAGAAGAGAGGCGATACATTAGATTACAAGCAATTCTCAAATAATGAAATGAACCTATATAAGTTAAAAGCCTATTTGAAAGAATATGGCATTCAATTTCATGCAGAAGAGTTAGCAAATGGCAACTATAACTACTGGTTTAAATCAAAAGATCAAAAACAATTTCAAGCAGCTCTTGAAAGAGTAAAAGAAGATATTATTAACGACAAAAAACAAATTAAATCTCTTCAGAAGACTCCTAAAGACTTAAAACCTCAAGAACAAATCGCTAAACATAAGGCAGCAACGCCAAAACAGTCAGTAGGAACTAAAGTTAAGAAGCCTACGAAGTCAGTTTAGGAGGGGCTTATGCAAAAGAAAAAACCTAAATTCTGGCCATTTGCAGTATTAGGGCTTATCTTTGCCCTAGCTTTAAACCGTGGCTACACACTGTTCTCTATGTCCCCACCTGTAACGGCAGAACACTTATTCATGCCTTATGAGTATACAGTAACAAACTATTTCAGCCCTCCTTATTTTCTCTTTAGTTCCAAGCCTTTAGGGTTTTCTGCAATGGCCATAGGTTTCTTTATTGCTCTTGTTCTTTATAGTAAAATGAGTACCACAAAAAATCTAAGATCAGGAGAAGAAGCAGGGTCGGCCCGCTTTGCGACTCCAAGAGAACTCCAGGGGTTTCAGGACAAAGAGACTGAAAATAACATGCTTTTCACTCAGAATGTGAAGATGGGGATTTACAACAAGCGCCTCCCCTTTGAGTGGCAACTAAACAAGAATGTTCTTGCTTGTGGTCTTCCTGGTGATGGTAAAACCTTTACTTATGTTAAGCCTAATCTAATGCAAATGAACGGTTCTTATGTTGTAACTGACCCTAAAGGGTTACTTGTGCATGAAGTGGGTACAATGTTGGAAGAACATGGTTATCAGGTTAAAGTGTTTGACCTGGTAACTTTATCAAATTCAAATACGTTTAACCCCTTCAAGTATATGCACTCAGAACTAGATATAGACCGAGTAACTGAAGCTATCATTGAAGGAACTAAAAAATCAGATTCCCAGGGGGAAAATTTCTGGGTACAAGCCAACTTGCTTTTAACCAGGGCCTTAATTGGTTATCTCTATTTTGATAGTCAGGTTCGAGGTTATGAGCCTAATCTTTCTATGATTGGGGACCTCTTGCGTAACTTGCAACGCAAAGAGGAAGATGTTCCTGCTCCTGTAGAACTAATGTTTGAAGAGTTGGAAGAGGCACTCCCTGGGAACTATGCTTGTCGTCAATGGGACCTTTTTAATGCAAATTTTCAAGCAGAAACAAGAAACTCAGTGCTTGCTGTGATGTCTGCACAATATTCTGTCTTTGATCACCAAGCCGTTACTGATATGATTAAGACAGATTCCATGGGTATTGACACATGGAATACTCAAAAGACGGCCGTCTTTATTGCAATTCCAGAAACAAATAAGGCTTTCAACTTCTTAGCCTCAACATTCTTTGCAATCATGTTTGAGGAATTAACCCACGGTGCTGATGCAATTATCCAGGGAAGACGTGAAGGTTACAGCTATGAGGACCTTCTTCATGTTCAATTTATTATTGACGAATTTGCCAATATTGGCCGTATTCCTAACTTCAATGAGGTTCTGGCCTCTGTTCGAAGCCGTGAAATGTCCATTAAGATCATCTTACAAGCCATTAACCAATTAAAAGCCCTGTATAAAGATGACTGGAAAACAATCTTAAATAACTGTGCAACTCTGCTTTATTTAGGTACGAATGATGAAGATACCATGAAGTATTTTTCAATGCGTGCAGGTAAACAAACAATTGATATTCAGAACTATTCAGAAAGTCGTGGACGTGGTGGCTCAAGCAGTACGTCCCACCAACGTCAAGGACGTGATTTGATGACACCTGACGAGGTTGCACGTATCGGTATTGATGAAGCCTTAGTCTTTATTGCCAAGCAGAATGTTTGTCGAGATAAAAAGACAAGTGTAAATCTACACCCAATGAAAGACTGGCTTGCGGATAGTCCTTCTGATAATAACTGGTATGATTATGTCCGCTATGGGTCTGATATTGAAGAATTTTTGGCCACTATCGAATCTGAAACAGTCGCTGATTTGACTGCTGAACTTGAAGCTGAAATTGCTAAAAATGAAGCTCAAGCAAGCAACGAAGAAGTAGAGACTAACCAAGCTGTAATGACCTCTGAAGATAATGCTGAGATTGCCTCTGAGAGTGCATTTCAAGAAACCGTCTTACCAATTCATCATGAAACAGTCGTAGAAGACGAATTGGAAGAAACTGAAGATGTTTTGCCTTTTGCATGGGATGAAGATTGATAGTGATATAATACAAGAAACGGAGGTGATTATATGACTGAAGATATCAAACAAAAACCACGAGGTTTTAAGGGCCTGATGGAAGATTTAGGGGGAAGTACCTTTGATGAACTTATTGACTATATGCAAAACAATCCAACTGATCCACTTGTCCAGGAGTTGGAAGAACTTTTAAATAAAATCAATCAATCTAGATAATAATAAAAGCCAAGTATTAATAGACCTGGCTTTTTCTATTTCAAAAAATGGGAGAAATAACAAATGAGTTTATATGATTACTTTGGCGTTGCAAACACCCAAGAGCTTTATGACATGATAACGAACGATGATCCACGAGTTGATGACCTTCAGAATTTCCTGACTTATGCGAAAACCAAAGTTTTTAATTATGAGGCTCTATTTAAACTTGTGAATAGTGAGCAATTGTTTCCAAGGGAGAATGAAGCCTATATCATTGGTTTTTTGACTCAACGGAGCCCTACATATTATGCAAAAATTTCTGGGGATATGTCTAAGAAGGAGGTTCTTAATATTGCATTTAAGGCAGATATTAAGTCTTACGCTATTGTAGACCACCCAAATATCTTTTCTCAAGATCAAGATGGTGTAATTAGAGATATTGATTGTAATATTGGGTTGATTAGAGGGGTTTATGGAAATACCGCTAGGAACTGTCTTGATAGAATATCAATTTATGGCGAAGAAGGCATACTTCCACTAAGAATGTATTCGCATGAAGCCGAGGAATACGATCACTATATTGCATCAAGCAGAGGGGTTACGTCATTAGTTCAAGAAGGTACTATTGGTCGTGCCCCTGGAGCGAGCTTTCTTGCAATAGCTAAAGAAAGGGAGGTAGACAAGTATTTGTTAAAACTTGCTGATAGTCTTGAGAAACAAAGCGCTAAATTACAAGATAGCCCTAAAAAGAAACAAGGGCGGAGTATTTAAGGAGAAGTAAGATGTCAACACAAGTAACAAACGAGAAAGTAGATAAAAAATATTATGTGGTACTTATGCTAGTTCATATGGGAAACTCTGTTTGGCTAGTCCCACAAGATAACGGAAGTTTAGCGTGGTCCGATGAGTTTTGCGATACGCAACCATTTTTTAGCTATGAAGAAGCTAAAAGTGTAGTTGAGAGTCACTTTTTACAAACTTTTGGGTTTATAGGTTCATACAAAATCATTGAACTTACTTATGAAGAATTGTTGGACTTTGAAATTTTAACTGATAACTAAATAATAGAATATATTCATGTTTAACAGCAGGATTGATGTAATCTTTTGTGTTGTGTTTCTTGAACCTACCAAAGAAAAATAATCTTAATGGTTGTTCATCCTTAGCTGCTTTTTCTAAAATATCGAGTTTATATTTAACACCACGATGACTAGCTGATTGTTTATTAATCGTGATTGTAGGAGTGGCGGTTACATTATTCAAAGTACATTTACTTTTGAACTGCACTAGGAAATAGTCATTTTCAGGTTTGTCCTCAAAATTGATATATCGTACGGAAGCATTATCAAAGTAGATATGGACGTCTTCAAGATTGATATTTCTTTGTCCTGCTTCTGATAGATCAATGAAATACTTTGATAAGTTTATCTCTTTATTATTTTTATTGAAAAACGTGTATCGTTCGCCTGCTTGTTCATCCAAGTAATACTGAACTAGGTCTTTCAGCCGCTTAATGTGCATTTTAAAGGTCTTGTCATCAATATATTTGGACTCTCTAGACTTTGTTTTGGAGTTAGATAAAGGGCCAGACATTTGGGGCTCGTTCTCTTTCTGTCTAGGTTGAGAAATAACAGCTAAATCTCCTTTGACAAGATCGACATCAATAATGATCTTATTCTTATCACGGTAAAATGATCCATGGTTTTCCTTTTCAGTTTCAAGTTCCCTTAATTCGTAATTTTTTACGATTACATCGCAGTTTTGACAATCGTGAACTTGATTTCTTGCTCCAGGTGTAAAATGAGGAGTCTTGTTATAATCTTCTAAACCGAAATTAGTCAAAGTCAGTTTAAAAGGGCACAATTTGCCACACTGGAAGGCGCGCTTATCATATAGTTTATTAAAATCTCCCGTTGATAATATGGATCGTCTGTGTGCTTCCAAGGGTGTTAAATCAATATTAGCTTCTACGCTATACGCTTTTTCATATGACATGATATTTACCTCTTTCTAGTGGTTTAATTATTATATCTTTATTATGTTGTTTTTTTTACAAAAAAATAACATAGCTATATCATAAAGGAAAATTATGAAAGATTCAGTAAGGTGACAAACCAATTTACCTTATTAGCATAACATATATTTAGAAAGGAATAATAAGATGCGAACAATACTACTCTTAGCAGAAAAGCCCGACCAGGCAAAAAAATATGCTAATGCTTTGGGAACCCCAAAGAAGGCTGATACTGGTTGGAATGTTTATTCCGAGCAACTATCTGCCCAGGTTCTTGTCCGTCCTGCGGTTGGACACTTGGTTGAACGGTCTAACCCCTGGACTAATTTTGAAAATTGGGAAAGCGTAGAACGTCTTCCAATGTTCCCCGATCATTTTGAATTTGAAATCAAAAAAAATACCAAGAAGAATTTCAACGCCATCAAGAATGCTATTAAGAACGTTGACAGTATTATGATTGGAACGGACCCAGACCGTGAAGGAGAAGCAATTGCCTATTATATTCTCAACAAGATACCAGGTAGTTTGAAAAAGGTGAGTTGCCGTTTATGGGCCAACTCACTAACTCAAAAAGGGCTAGATATGGCATTTAGAAACTTAAGAAGACCTGAAGAAACAGTCAACTATTACCATGAAGCTGAAGCACGAGGAGAAGCTGACTGGCTAGTAGGTTTTAATTTGAGTCCATTTACAACTCTTATGATGCGAGATCATGAACTAATTCCTGAAAAGTCCAAAGGTATGACGGTCGGACGAGTACAGACCCCTATTGTTTCGCTAATTGTTAAAAATAATGAGGAAATAGAGAATTTTGTTTCAAAGCCATTTTGGCAACTCCGATTATTTGACCAGACAAACCAGGTCGCTTTCTCTCATGAAGCCAAGTTTGAAACTGAAGCAGAAGCTGTAGAAGCCCTAGAATTATTGTCAGATAGGGCAATGATTACCCAGGTATCTTCTGAGAAAAAATCAAAGACAGCTCCTAAACTCTATAACCTTACAGATATTCAAGCTGAAATGTCTAAACTCTATAAATTTGATGCTGATAGGACAAAAAGTATCATCCAAAGTCTCTATCAAAAAGGTTATATGTCCTATCCACGGACAAACTCAAATCTTATCACAACTAATGAATTTGATTACCTAGTAGAGCATATTGACGACTATCAAGCAGCTATTGGTAAAACCATAGAAACACCAAACAGAAGTCCTAGAAAGTTTTTTGTCAATGATAAAAAAGTGGTGGAACACTATGCTATTATTCCTACCGAGATCCTCCCAAATATGGAAGAGCTAGAAAAAGAAGAACGTCTGATTTATCAGATGGTGACCTTCAGAACGTTGTTGATGTTTGCACCAGATTATGAGTACACGTCAACAAGTATTACCCTGGATAATAACGAGAAAGAGTTTAAAACAACTGGCTCTGTGACTCTATCTAAAGGCTGGCAGGTCTATCTTCCTAGTCAAAGTAAGGAACAGGTTTTACCTTCATACCAGGAGGGACAAGAAATTGCCGTAGAACGTCAACTGAAGGAAGATGCAACAAAACCTCCTCAACGTATCACTGAAAACAGCCTTTTGAAAAAATGGCTACCTAAGTACAGCTTGGGAACACCCGCCACACGGGATGCCATGATTAAGTCTGTCCAGGATAAAGGGTATATCACAAAGGACAAAAAGAGTGGCCAACTATTCCCAACTGAACGAGGAATATTGCTAATTCATTATTTGGATAAGCTCAATATAGCTTATACCAATCCTGAAACAACTGGTAAATGGGAAACAGCACTTGCTAAGATAGGTGAAGGGAAAATGAAAAAAGAGGACTTTGTGGCCAAAGTTAGACTGGCCATAACAAAACAAATTGAACGAGGGAAAGAAATCGGATAGAAAGGAAATTAACCTATGTCAAATGCAGCAGAACGAGGACAAGCACTATCGAACCTACTATCAAACAAGCAACGTGACGAAGCCAAGGCTAAAGATATTCTAGCTGTTGCTGAAGGTCTTGGAATGAAACTTATTCCAGAACGTGGAAACGTCTATCATTGGGAAGAACACGACTCTTTGAAGCTCTATCCAGAACGAAACACTTTTAGATGGTGGTCTCAAGAAACAGGTGGTGACACTATTAACCTGGTACAAGTTATCCAAGAATTAAACACTGGAAAACGTCCAAATTTTAAAGAAGCTGTCAACTACCTAATTACAGGAGAATTCGAAACCATTGAATTCGAACCTCTACCAGAAAGAGAACCATTTAACTATTATCTTAAGCGTTTTGAGTCAAAAGACTTTGACCTAGGGCGTGCTTATCTAAAAAATGAAAGAGGGCTATCAGATGAGACGATAGACCTCTTTTTAAAAGCAGGAGTCTTAGCTCAAGCTAATCATAAGACAGGAGATTTGATTGAGCCTGTAATAGTCTTTAAGTCTCTTGATGTAGATGGGTCGCTTAAAGGAGCAACACTCCAGGGAATTGAAAATCATCCCGATATTCACGAACGAGGGCGCTTGAAAAAAATCATGACTCACTCTGACGGGATGATGGGTTTAACATTTGATATCGGCCAACCTAAACGCTTGATCTTTGCAGAAGCTCCTATTGACCTTATGAGCTATTACGAAGCCCACAAGGAAAGTCTGAAAGATGTCAGACTTGTTGCTATGGATGGTCTAAAAAAGGCCACTGTGAGCCGTTATGTGGCTGATATGGCCTCTTCTGACCCAACTGGACCCAATCGCCCGTCACAAGTCATAAAGGACAACAGAAGGGAGCTAGGACAGCTTATTGATCGTCTGCATATGCTCGATAACGTTTCTCAACGCCTAGAAAATGGTTTAATTACTCTAGCCGTAGATAATGACGAAGCAGGCCGAAAATTTATAAAAGAAAAATTTCAAGATATGAATATTCCTGTTAAAGTCGATATTCCCCCACTTGCAGACGGCCAAAAGAAAAACGACTGGAACGACTATCTAAAAGCTGAAAAAGGACTTATCAAACTAGATAAAAAAGCTCCTGAGAAGGCCCAGGAGCACACAAAAAAGGCTGAGAACGAATTCGGGGATTTACCTGGAAACCAGGAGGCAGCACCTCTACCTGAAGCGGATGAACCGCAACCTTTGAATGAGTCGTCACCGACTCAAACTCAGTCTCAACCTTTACTTAATTTTACCATACCTGAAGAACCAAAGTCAATTTATAAACCACACTATCATCCTATTAGTAGCAAGGAATTACGTAAATTAAACCGCTATGCACAACAGCTTCAAGAAGTGGCCAAGTGGTATGATGAAACACTTGCAGGAAGTAAAGTAACTTATTTTGTCAAAGATAAGGATGAGGTTAAGTCTATTGAGATCACCTTTGAAAAAGAGCATTTTATGCACTTAACAGGTATTTATCTTATCAAGCAAGGTATCACCTCTAGCATAGCCCTAGACAATATTGTTCAAGGTCAAGGACACTTTGACAATATCTATCTTGCTAATAAAGGGGCTGCATTCTCAAAACTTCAAATTATGCCTGACCTTAAAGCTATAATTGACTCAAGTTCTTTCTATTTCAATGATGTAAGTGATATTGAAAAGTTCCATAGGTTGGATGTATCAAAGGCAATCCGTACAGAAGATAGCGATTTGGTACTTGCATTTAGGACAGATGATGGCGAAACGTTCCCTGCTTCTTTGATGAAGCCTGGTAAAACCCTAAATTTACAAATGAATGAAATAGCTGAAGAGAGGGCTATTTTTGGGGTTTATCGTAAGAAAGGAGAACAAATTGATACGCTTTCTATTAACAAGCATTATATCAAGGATGGTGGTAAAGAGATGTTAGATATCATGAATAACAATGATTTTAGTCCGATACAGTCTAAGTCACAAGCAATTAAGCGAGAGCAATCATTAGCAACACTCGACTCTGATGGTGATGGAGTGCCTGACGGTCAAGAGGTTTCAGAAAGTACTGATCCACTTAACGCTTCTGATAATAGCTACACTAAGCAGCAACGTGATATGACTGTGACCAATATGATTAAGAATAATGACATCAAGGCTCTTAACGAACATTTGAAAGAAGGAATTAAGTCCTATTTTAATTCGGACAATTACAGAGAATTCCTCAACGGCATGGCCGATTTTAACAATTATTCTCCTAGAAATATCCAACTAATAAAAGCACAACTTCCTGAAGCAACATTGGTCGCCTCTTTCAATCAATGGAAAAAGCGTGGTGGTTCTGTTAAAGGTCAAAAAGCTATCTATATTCAGGCTCCTGTTAAAGTTACAATCAAAGATATATACGGGAACCCTAAAATAGATCCTAAGACAGGTGAAGAACTTAAGCGAATAATCTTCAGAAGCGTCCCTGTATTTGATGTGTCTCAAGTAACACCGCAAGAAGGAAAAATATTAGATATTCCAAGTATGAGTGGGGATGCTACAACACCACTCAGCAAAGAAGACTATAACAATATGTATCGTAGTCTAAAAGAAATCTCACAAAGCAATGGTGTTCCAATTCGGTTTGATCAAACAGAACCAGGTGTAGGTGGCTTTTATGATACAAAAAGAAATGAGATTGTTATTTCTAATCAGGCAAAACGACAGCCTGCACAAGTGATAGGTACACTTATTCATGAAATGGCACACTCAGAATTACACAACGACAAAACGATTGCTGAAAATTATCCTGACCTTAAATATTCGACTGGTGAATTACAAGCGGAGTCTGTTGCCTATGTCGTTTCAAGACACCTAGGTATTGATATGGGTATAGAGCGAAGTTTTGGTTATCTAGCTTCATGGGCTGTTGCCGAAGGTGGTTTGGAAAGTTTGACTGCTCAACTAGAGATTGTTCAAAAAGAAAGCGCTAGTTTGATTGAGCGTATTGATCACGCTATGACCAAATATCAAAAATTATCAGAAGATAAGGGTGTTAGCCGTGATAAGGTATCAACGAAAGAAAATACCTTCTATGATAGCCTAGCACAAGCAAAAAAGCGCACTAGCGGAAAAACTGCTGAAGAAGACGAAGCCCCAAAAAAATCACAAGGAATTCAAATGTAATGTCCCGCAAGAATTCCTTAACAAGAAGGGACAGAACAAAAACACTAACACAAATTGAAAGAAGAGAGGAAGATCAAGATGACGATTACTAAAGAACAAGAAACAACTGTTGAAATGACACTCATGGATTATCTTCTTGATATGGAAGATTTTATCCAAGGTAAAAAGACACTTAATGTTATGAATGTTCGTAGACCTAAGGAAGCACTTGTTAGAATCTTACAAGCTGACCTAGACGATTTTAAACAAAATGGCTTTGAAGATGGAGGTGAAGATTTCGCTGAAAATCTTACACAAACTATAACAGCTCTTGAAAATATGACTGATGCTGAATATACCAAAATTAAGCAGGATATTCTTGATTTTGAACATGGCGCTTAAATGGGAAATATATTTTAAATGGTCATCTTAAAAAGATGTCCAGATTGTCAAGGTGTGCAAGTTGTAAAACTGCACACTTAAAAAGAGTGTACAGTTTGGAAAAGTGTCACTCATGAAAGAGAGCGCAAGCGACAAAATCAGGGGTTTGGGGTCTTCCCCAAGATTAAAAAAGTATCGCAAAAACAGGGCCTAAAATGGGGTCCTGGTTTGAGCGATTTCTTTTTTATTTCAGTATGTGGGGCCCCACATACTAATCTTGCCAGATAGAAAGTATACCCCTATATCATGAGGTTTGTCCAGCACTCTATATCCATAGATTCAGCATAACCAAAGTAGAAAAAACTGGACTCTTTTTACAACAAGTAAATAATGAAGAATGGTTTTATTTAGGTTTAAGACACAGGATAATAACTAAAAGATAGGCAAACATGAAAGGATGTAACAAATGGTAAAGCGTGAAAGATACATAGAATGCAAACTAAGACTAAACCCTAAAGAGGTTAAAGAATTAAAAAAACGTGTAGAAAAATCAGGAAAAAGTCGCCAACAATTTCTATTAGAGTTAGCACTTAACGGAAAAGTTAATAACTATGACTATTCCGAACTTATGCAACTACGTCGAGAAGTTAATGATATTGGACGTAACGTTAACCAAATTGTTAGATATATTCATGAAACAGGAACAGTTGAACCCGAAGCCTTTGAGATGTTACGTCAAGAGATAAAAGAAATGAACAAAGTTATAATGACCGAGTTTAAAGAAGGGAATTTATTGAAAGAAAATGCCAATTACGAAAGTACTCCAAATCAAAAAGACTGAGAACCTAAAGAGGTCTATCAACTATATCACACAGGATGCGAAGACGTTGAAAGCAGAGACAAACACTTTAGAACAAGATTCATTTCCTATGGAGCTTATTGACGGGACTTTGTGTAAACGTCTAGTCAGTGGTCACAATCTTACTGATGAGTCTGATGCAGAAAATATATTTGACGACTTTGTTTTGATGAAAGAAAGTGCAGATATTTTTAATGGCCGTTCTGGATTGAACGCCTATCAATCTGATTTACATGATCCTAAAAAAGTTTTAGCACACCACATCATTCAATCATTTTCACCTGATGACAATTTAACCCCAGAAGAGGTACATGAGATAGGACGTAAAACTATTATGGAATTGACGGGTGGACAGTACCAGTTTGTTATTGCAACACACATGGATAAAGGACACTTGCATAACCATATTATTTTAAATACAACAAATAGTGTTACTATGAAAAAATTTCAATGGAAGAAGAACACAGCTAAAATGTTGTATGAGATTTCAAATAAGCATGCAGAGATTGCAGGTGCTAAAGTTATTGAACCTAAACTAAATAATAGCTATACAAAATATTCAGCTTGGAGAAGACAGAATGTCTATAAGGTCGAAATAAAAGAACGTCTTGACTTTTTATTGCGGCACTCTCTTTCCCTAGAAGATTTCAAGGAAAAAGCAAAGAGGCTAAATGTAACTGTTGATTTTTCAGGAAAGTATGTTAAGTATCGCTTAGAGGATAAGGGACAGCAAAAGTTTACCCGTGATCGTACACTTTCCAAAAAAGGAAAATATTCTTTAGAAGAGATTAAGAAGGCTTTAGCAAAGAATGAAGTTGTTTATTCCAAAGAAGATGTTGTTGTAATGTACCAGGAAGAGCAAGAACAAAAAGAGGAAGACTTTGAATACAAGTTAGATCTTGAAGAGTGGCAAGTTGATGAAGTGACCTCACAAGGTATCTTTGTGATAGTTGATTTTGGTATTGACCAAAAAGGTCAAATCAAAATACCTGCACGGATGCTAGACCAAAACGAAGACGGAACTTTCACAGCTTACGTTAAACAAAAAGATTTCTTTTACTTTCTCAATCCTGACCACTCAAATCAAAATCGCTATATCACAGGTGGAACTGTAATGAAGCAACTTTCACAAAAGAGTGGGGATCTCTTGCTTAAGAAAAATAAATACATTTCTAAGTTGGACCGCCTGGTTGATGAATTGAACTTTTTATCAGATAACAATGTTACTAACTCACAACAATACGAAGACCTGGAAAATAAACTCCTGGAAGAATTAGAAGAGACGGACTTTGAATTGGACCGTTTGGATGACCGTCTCTCAGAAGCTAATAAAATTATTGGAGCCTTATCAACTTATCAAGGTCAGTTGGCTAATGTAGAGGTTGCTGAAGAGATACTTGAGAAAAATCATATTGATAAGAATACAGACCCTTATCAAATGAAGAAAGTCTTAGAAGAAGTACAGTTAGAAAGAACTGCTCTTAAAGAAAAACGTGATACGGTAGTGTCTAACTTAACCAAATACAAAACAATTGAGCAAGAGAAACAGCAGCAAAACAAAGAGAAGAAACAACAGCTTTAAAATATATCATTCAATAGGAATTGAAAACTGAATGGGGTATAATAACATAATGAATAATACAAATTTGAAAAAAATGATTGTTTTGATTGCTTTATTGACTGTGTTTTCGTTTATTACCCCCTTACTTTTAGATACTTTTCTTGGAGGACTATCTTTAGGAGAATTGTTGTCATTTTATGCATCAATTTTTGGAACACTAATAACCTTAGTAGGTGTTGTTATGACCTTGAATTATCAAACACGACAATCAATGAGTGATGACGAGATCAAATATAAGCCTATCCTGATAATTGATTCTGTTTCAACGGAATGTAAGAATTTTATTGGGAGGCGAGAAGTTCCTATTCTGTTTCCATCTAGTTATTCAATAAATAAAGTTGATCAAGGAGTTTTGAAGGATCCGTACTATTATCAATACAATGAAAACACAGAATTTCATATGATTATAAAAAATAAGGGTAGAGGGGAGGCAACGGCAGTTTCCCTAGACTCAGCAAAAATAGAGGACGTTAGTTGGGATGAGGAAAGTAATTTATATATTGGCACAAGTTTGCCGCTTTCCTTAGGTGATGAACTCTTAGTAGATGATCGAGTTGATATAATTGTGACTTTCCCAAAATTTTTATTTTTGAAAAAAGATGAAGACTATAATACTATCTTTATTGAGTTGATGTTGTCTTATGGTGATATGTTTGAAAGGAATAGACGAAAGTTGACAATATTATCAGAATTTCGGATAGACCCTTTAAAAAAAGAAAACACTCCTCACTTTTATAAAGACGGTTATGACTATTATCAGGTAAAGGTTAGATATATGGGGTCACAACAAAAAATAGAAGGACAGTAGGCTGTAGCCTATTGTCCTTTTGAGGGATTGAGGATGACAATTTAAGAAGGCTACTTAACAACCTGATCTTGGAAATATACAAATACCAGGCACAGGCAGAAAGAGAACGTATTAAGGAACGTCAAGCCCAGGGAATTGCTCTAGCAAAAGCTCAAGGAAAGTACACAGGTAGAAAAGCATTATTTACAGAAGATGATGAATGACTTAAGCACGCATTTGATTTGTATTTGTCGGGCTATTCAGACAAAGATGTTGCCTCTATGACAGGGATCAATGAAAGAACCTTCAGAAGGCATAGAGAGAAGTACAACATAGTAAGATAATTTTTTTAAGAGCTGCGTTTCTATTTTTCAACAGTAGAAGAGATATAATCGTCTTGCTGTCCGTTATTTACTAGCTTCATGCTTCAGTAAGTACATGAGGACAAGGATCAGAATTACTTGTTCCATGTCACCTTATAGGTTCATGGAAACGTTATGAAATTTTAACGTAACGTAGTAGAACGCAGGATAACTCCTGCGTTTTTTTATTATGGCTTCAAGCCAGTTTTTCTCGAAGAGAAAAACAAGAAAACCACCAGCTAAGCTGGTGGCTGATAAGGCTTTGAGCTTCCATTTATTTTTCCTGATATGATTTAAGTGTTCAGGTTAAACTAAGGAGGAAAAATAAATGGCAAAAACCAGTTACAGTTTATCACATACCAAGTGGATGTGCAAATATCATATTGTATTTACACCAAAGTATCGACGTAAAGCAATCTACTATAAAGTTCGCTCAGACTTAATAGACATCATCCGCCACCTATGTCAATATAAGGGAGTGGAAATCATCGAAGGACATATGATGCCAGACCATGTTCATATGTTGGTACTAATACCACCCAAACTTGCTATATCGGATTTTATGGGTTATTTGAAAAGTAAAAGTGCTTTAATGATATTTGACAAACATGCGAATCTAAAATATAAGTATGGAAATCGCAAGTTTTGGGCTAGAGGTTATTACGTCAGTACAGTTGGATTGAACGAGAAAACAGTAGCGAGATATATTCGTGAACAGGAGAAAGATGATATTGCACTTGATAAGTTAAGTGTAAAAGAATATGAGGATCCGTTTTCAGATGGTGGGTTCAGAACAAGATAAAAGCCCGTTCAACGGGCAATAATCAAGTAGTCAAGCAAACCTGAACAACGTTCAGCTAGCGTCTTTAGACGCCAGCTGGCAATTATCGGCTTACAGCCGGTGTACAAGCCACCCGTTTTCACGGGTGGTTATGACTATGAATTAGATTACGTTATTTTTCTATTAACAGCAGGGACGACTTAATCGTCTTGGTATCCCTTTAGGAACCTCCAAGCTCACAAGCTTGGCACATAAACAATACAAAGATACGGAAAGCGTAAGAGTTTATTAGAACAACTGACAATCAATATAATTATATAATAATATAGTTAAACAGGGAAAGGAAGCATCAAAATGAAAATCGTTACTTTTGCTGCTATTAAAGGAGGGGTGGGAAAAACCACTTTAGCAAATAACCTGGGGGAAGACCTAGCTAAAAAGGGGAAGTCTGTTCTTTTTTTAGACATTGATCATCAATGTAACCTAACACAAACCCACAATATTTTTGAAGCTGAGGGAACGATAGCAAATATCTTCAGACAAAAAGGTGAGGTAACTATCCATCATGTTAAAGGTAATATTGACCTTATCCCTGGTTATATCCGCCTAGACAATATTGAAAAAGACCTTGAAACAAAGTATTATAAAGATATGCTACTTTACATGTGGTTAGAGGATAACTACGAAAGTAAGAATTTAGGACAATACGATTATATTATAATTGATTGTCACCCTGACTTTTCGACAGCAACTAGAAATGCGGTAATTGTTAGTCATGCGGTTATAAGTCCTGTTATTCCTTCTGAACACGGTTATCATGCTAAGTTTAATCTCAAGGAGCGTCTGGAAGAGTTGAAAGCTGAGACTTTTGATTATAAAACAAGAGAAAGTTTTATGACAGACAAACTATTCTTTGTCGGCAACATGATTAAACATAACACAAAATTTTCTAAAGAGTTGATAGAAGCACTCGCTGAAGAAGATGATGTTATTGGATTTATTCCACAAAAAGAACTTTTTAACCGTTCAACTATGGATAAGATTTCCCTTCCTGAGATGAAAGAAGATAAGGTGATTTATCAACATAATAAAAAATTCTTTGATGATCTTGACGTGACTTTTGAAGAAATTGCTGCTAAACTATAAATATAAACATAGATATAATTATATCTAAGAAAGAGATATCTAATGGCATTTGATAAAAACAATAAAAATATTAGTGACATGTTGAAGGCTACTGAAGACAAAGAAACAAAACAAGAAGTAGTGAAGGTAGTAGAAGATTTTGAAAGAACAAAGCAGTTCCAATTCACGTTACAGCCCTCTGTACGTGAGAAGATAAATCGTTTAGCAAAAGAGAACGGTTATCGCTCTGCTTCATCATTTCTAAATGACTATTTCAAAAACTTATAAACATAAACACAAATATAATTATAAATATGATGACCTATTATAAGTAGGTCTTTTTTAATATATTGGAGGAAGAATGACAGCATCATTTAGTGAATTAGAGTTTCATCAAAAATTGAGGGAAAATAATCAGCAATTATTCCTTAAGATGGTAGCTTCTTATGAGAAGACAATAGCAACAAGCATGAGAGCCCAAGGCTTCAAAAGAGTTAACGAAAAAGAACGAACAGTAACCTTTTCATTTGGAACTATGACTTTTTCAAGAAGTCGTTGGAAGAAGGGAAATGTCATTAGGATCCCTTTAGACGAACAGTTAGGACTTATCCCACGGCAGCGCTTTTCGCAAGAGTTTCTATACTTAGTGACAGTTTTGGCCTCTTTTATGCCCTATCGTAAAGTCGTTGAGGTATTTGATTTATTACAAGATATTGGTATTTCAAAGAATGTCGTTCATAGAGCTGTGTCTGAAGCAGGTAATCTCATCAAGCAAAAAGAAGAGTACGATTCTTGGGCTTTATCAGAAAGTATCGAACGAAAGGAAAAAATCAAGACCGATATAATTTATATTGAAGGTGATGGTGTTTGGGTGAGAAAGTCAGAACGATCCTCCATAGAATTAAGCCATTTTGTCGTACACACGGGTTCTGATAGTAGTTGTAGAAAGAAACTGCAAAATAAATTTGAAGTTATTAACTCAAAAGTAAAAAAAGCTAAAGATACACTGCTTGATTATATAACAACTAATTTTGAGCTTGCACCAGGAACAACTATCATCACAAACTCAGATGGAGGAAAAGGCTACACTCCGTCATCATTCCGTGAATTTGTGAATTTTTGTTCCAAGGGTGAGCATATTCACTTTTGGGACCCCTACCATGTTAGTGAGTGTATCAAGAAAAATCTTACTCCTATTTCTTGCGATTTAGCTGATGCTGCAGTCAAGAAAATTAGGAAAAGAGACAGGACAGGCCTAAAGGTAATCTTAGATACAGCAGAGTCGCTATTAGAGACAGATGCTAAGTTAGAGTCATTTCAGGCTTTCAAGAAACGTATCATCAATGACTTTAGCTATACGGCATCACCAAAGGATAGAGGTCTAGGGTATTTAACCATTGGTGTGATGGAGTCACAACACAGAAAAATGACATATCGAATGAAAAAACGGGGTATGTATTGGTCAGAAGAAGGTGCTGTTGCTATGGCTCAAATAATTTTGTTGTATTATTCAGGAGATTTACGAGATATTTTTTTGGGTAGTTGGAGAAAAGAATACAAAAAAATAAAAAAACTAGATCATTTTGATCTAGTTAGGGGAGAAAAAGTGAGCATTTGATTCCTGGAGCAAGAGTTGCACGTGATGGCTTGACTCCTATGATTAGGAAATTATGATAATAGAAAATTAAAAGAACTCTTGATATTATAGGATTTTAAGAAACTTTATTTAGCAAAAACACTTGCAATTTACTCTAATTGTGATATAATGATTTTATGGATAAAACACGAGAAAAAGACGGAAGGTGCGCGAACACCTTTCCGCCTTTCCGATTAAACAAGTAGTAATTGCTTAATCAGTTTAAAATTATTGTATTATCAAGATAACAGTAAAGTCAAGACTGAAATGAGTGAAAACGCTACACTTTTTCGGTCTTTCTTTTATGTTCTCTTGGTGATTTTAATTTCTCCCAAAATGGGACACATACGATATTGATGTTTTTATTGATAAAGAATTAGTCTTTTAGTATAATAATGTTAGATGATTTGTTCCATTCTCACCTCATTGAGGGTTAATGGAAACGCTGTGAAATTCCAACATAGCGTGAAGCGTAGGAAATTCTCCTACGCTTTTTTGTATGTGGAAGAGAGCAGCTATGTTTGCGTATTCACTTTAGAAATAACTCTATGTTAAAAGTTAATAAAATAATGATTTTTACTTGAAAACAGCCTAAAATTAGGATACATTGTAAATGAAGATGAGGGATCGGCTCATGGTCAATCTGATAATAATCTTGAACGTAAGGGTCAAGTGGGTGGCAGACACCAGAATAAACCGGTCATAGGAACGACTCACTATGTTGAGTTGTTTTTTTGTTTTTCAGTAACACGTTAGATGATTTGACCTATCAGTCACCCACAAAAATAGTGTGTGACTTTTTTGGGCTTAATTTAATAAAATAGAAGAAGTAGGAGCTTTCCTCACAGCCTCGAAAACGGTCTGTCAAGCATTATTAATCAGGCTAGAAAATATGAAAAGCTCCCCTAAGCCCCCGATATGCAGCCCTTGTTTTACAATAAGGCGATTCCATTCGATAAAGTGATAGAAGATAGCAAGGCGAGGGGGAGTGGGTTAAAAACAATCCTAATCTACTGTCACTTCGGACTTAGTGACAGTAGATTGTAATATTAATAATAAACACCGCCCCTCAAGATTAGCATATAACCTCAATTAAAGAGAATTGCTAATTGGGACCTAGGGGGGGGTAATTTAGCAAATAGCGTCATAGAAGATCTAGTCTATTAAAGGTTACAGGTCTTACCACTATTGAAGAAGAACTAATTAGAGACAAATGTAAAATAAAGAAGAATTATTACTGATATTTTTAAATTTTGTCCGCTCTTCGCTTGCTCTTGTAATTTCCTCTGTGCTACACTAATTTTAGTTTAAGAAAAGACGATTCAAATATCTACGAAAGGAGAAAATTATGAATACACCTCGTATTAACCGATTTTTAGGTGAATGGCTGGATAGACAGACTAGTCCCAAAGTTTTTCAAGAAGGCTTAATTCTTCTGAATGCGTGTGACTTTATCGATAGTAATTCAGATGCCATCCCTGGTCTCATCGCTCATAAAAAAGCCCTCTACATCAGCAATTAGATGAAGCTCTCGCTAGTCGTGGGTACTGTTATTTTAAGCCTATTGAAGTCAATGCTCAAGACTCCATTGAAGTAGAGAAGTACTATCGCTTTGAAACCATGCCTAAAGGTTCCAATGAACCTATTACTTACTATGGTCTAGGTGCGTACTTTATTTGCCGTGCTATATTTAATAATGAATTCGATATTAATTATGGCTTTCAATATGATGACGAAAAACTCTTTTATGAAGACATCGGATTTGATGCTCTATTCCATAATAAGTCTGTTTTCCTGTTAGGAGACACTCCCTCTGATGATATGGAGGTATCTTGGCAAGAAATTGGAATCTCAATGCGTAGATGAGCTTTTAATTAATATGCTTTTTAAGGACTTCCCTTTATGATATATGATTTGGAGAAGAGAATACGTACAAGAGACTGTAGGACTTAAATAATTAGACAACAATAAATTTCATGAATAGATTACAAAAGAGTATACTGCTCTTTTTTTGTGTTTTCATAGGGTGTCACTGGGTTTGAGTAAGGGATGACTTTTCCTATCATCTAATTGTAATTTTTAAGAAAGGAAATTGCTTATTCATGGATAAAAACAAACGTTCAATAATCCTAAAATCTAGAGCTTTTTTAACAGCCCTTGTAGCAACAGGTTTGGTTAATAATGGGGTATCAGCAGACGAAACTGCCGCACCAACTGGACCAACAGATAATGCTACTGTTGCGACTGGACACTCCGATACACTTCTTCCTCCCGCTTCATCAACACCAGCGACACCCGGTACCAATTCCACAGATGTCCCAACTGCTGAAGCACCTAAAGTTGACACTCCTAAAAATGAAGGTGTAACAACTGAGACACCTAAAGTAACTGACGGTTCTACTGGTACAGGTGTAGCTACACCTACAACACCAAGTGTTACTACGCCAAGTCAAGACGAAGGGAAGACATTAGAAACTTCTGTGGCTACACCTACGACTTCCGAAAATGCAAGTACAACTGCTGAAACGTCAACAGCTACCTCTGAAGGAAGTGAAGGAAACTCTACTTCTGATACAACTTCAACTGCATCAGAAACACCTACTCCTTCAGAACACACAGTAACTGAAACTCCTACAAATACACCTCATATTCTTGGCGGAACCAATGGAACTGGTGTCTCTACGCCATCTGAACATAAATCAGACAATCGTACAGAAGTAGCTTCACCTTCAGCAGCAACTTCAAACAAGGTAGTTGAGTCTCCTAAAACTGAAGAAACTCCTAAAGTTAGCGACACGAATGTTCAAGAAGCACCTAAACCAGGAGACGTTTCTCCTTCAACAAAACAAGTTGTACTTAATGTGACTCCTAGTCAACCAGTCGTTACAAATACTGGTTATAAAGTTTTCTCAACAAACAATAGTGATCTTGTCGTACAAAACTTCGATGGTTCTGTAGCCTCAGTTCCGGCTTCACAGGCAGGAGGAGCAGTGAATGAGGATGGAACTGTCTCTGTTAAGACCGAGGCAGGAGAAATGGTAACACTTCCTGAAACAGGGGAAGCTGGAACAAAACTCGTTACCTTTGGATTCTTGATTTTGGCAGCACTTGGTCTTCAACGTACAGCTGTAAAACAAGATAAATGGTACTCAAACTAAGAAAGGTGATTATTGAAAATGTTTAAAGACTCAAATAACACGAAAGGACATGGCTCTATTCGAAAAAATAAAGTCTATGGAGCAGTAGGTGTACTTGCACTTGGTGCTGCAGCAATCGTTGGGGGCACTTCTCAAGCATCTGCAGATGAAGTAACTGAAGCTCCTGTAAATTCAGAACCAGTGGCTACCTCACAAGCAAACGCAGACAGCCTTATGTCACAAGCTACAGCTGTTGCAACTTCAGATGTCTCTACTCCAACTACCACAGCGACTGTAACAAACACTACTGATTCACAATCTACTGAAGCTGAAAAGGTAACTATCGACAACACAGCTGTCACAGATGCAGTTGTTACCGCTAAAGATAGTGGGGTTAAAGTGACACAAGATGCTACGCAAGACAAAGGGACACCAACCACAAGTGAAGATCTTGCAACAAAGCAAGCTGAAATCAAGGCCGACCAAAATGAACAAGTAGCTACAATCAAACAAGCTACCCAGGACGCATCTGGACGCCAATCAGCCTATGATGCAGCTGATAACTTGAAGCTCAAGTAGACAAAGCCGTTAAAGACAGTAATGGACTTATTAAGGCAGAAGCTACTGAAATCTCAAGTGGAGATGGTAATAGTGTGGGTGATTACAACACCTATACTGAGCAGGTTAATAAGCAGATTGCGTCAAACAAAGAAACCATCGACAAATTTACCAAGGATTATGCTGCTATGAAGGATAATGCTAACGTTAATGTTGATGGACGTGTGACAACACAAAATGTTGATCAATTGACTTACGGGAACTCTGTTCAAAATGGTAGTGTTAATCCGGACGGCACCTTCTCATTCACGCACGATATGAATGACTCAGCTAATGATAGCTTGGGTGTTTTGGGGACAGGTACCCTTAATGGTAAGGTTAATTTCACGTCTGCAGCTAACGGAGACGGTTCGACAACCGTAACACTTAATAGTCTCGATTTGTGGAACTATGCTTATACAAGTAACCGTCCAAATACTGGTGTTAACCAAAATCTTAACTACCACGTTTACACAGACGGAGAAGAAATCTACTCAGTAAACCATGATGGTAACTCTAGCTTTGCGGAAGATATCAATCATAGTATTGCACTTAACAAGTCCTATGTCTTGAAACCAGGCGAGACTACTGGTATTATCCCAATTCTTAACATTGATGATAACTGGATTATCAATACACATGGTCAGTTGAGTCTTGATTTCACTAATCCAAACGTGGTTCCATCAGCTACAGTTAAAAAGGTTAATGAACCTGTTAAACCAGAAATTCCATCTGTAAGCTACCATGACTACAGTATGAATTATCAACCAACTGTAACTAAAACTGTCCTCAACAGCGACGGCGAAAATGTTAATGGTAAGATGATTCCTAAAAATGATGAACATACCTATGTTTTGAATAATGGAAACATCTTTGCTAATGCAAAAGTTGGCGATACCGTGACAACACGTGATCCACTTGAATTCGGTGAAGTTCCAAATATCGAAGCCAACAAGACTGAAAATGAGGCTAAAGGTTGGAACGTTGACTATGATGAGGCTTCTAAGACCTACACATTTACTGCCAAATACGATGGTAAAGCTCTTGAAGCACCTACAATCAAGTTCGTAGCAACGGACGATAACGGTTTCTACGATAATACTTATAAAGCTGGTCGTAATGGTTACGAAACCTTCTCTGATACTGTCACTAACAAGACACCAACGGCTCCAAAACCACATAAGTCTGTTACAGACTCAAAAGGAAATGACATCGACGGTAAGACTACTGAAGATGATAAAGTAACCTTCCATTTGACGACTGACTATAGCCCATACAAAGATATGGCTGCATCTAAACAAGCACTCAAATTTGCACTCCTTGATGATGTGCAAGATGGTGCCTTCACTGTAGATGAAGATGCTATTACTATTGTCGATAGCAAAAACAACGATGTCAAAGAACTCTTTGATATGTATCATGTACTTTCGGATGAAGGACGTACTGATGCCATCAACAAGATCCTAAATGAATCTGGTCTTAACCCAACTGGTGAATTCTATCTCTGGGTAGCCAAAAATCCCGTTGATTATTACCAAGACTATATTCTAAAAAACAATAATGTAACAGTTAATCTCCCTGCTACATTGCAAATCCCTGCAGGTACTACTGTAGAAAATGATTTCTATCAGATTGATTTTGGTAATGCCTATCAATCAAATCTTGTTTCATTCGATACACCACCAGCAGCACCAGTAGGAGAGTCTGGCGGACCTACTTCTACCCCAGTAACTCCAGTAGAAGAAGTGCCTGTCCAACAACAAGCTATTAAAGTTCTTCCTAATACTGGTGAAAAATCAACTTCAGCTATTGCTACTGCAGGTGCAGTTATTTTGACTACTGCTCTTGGCATGCTTGGTTTCTCTAAACGTAGTAAAGAGTACTAAGATAGCACCCACTTCTTAAAAATCCTTTTCACTATTCTAAATTCATAATTCCCTAAAAACACAGCTCAAAAGAGTTGTGTTTTTTTAGGAGGTGTCACTGGGTTACAAATAGATATTTGTTTTCCTATAATTAGGGAGTACTTTAAAATGAACTAGGAAGGAAGTTGTTGCTTATATGAGGACTGATAATTTATATAATTATGGACTTACGAAATCAAGACCATATAAGTAGAAAGAAGGTGTCTTTTTGAAAAATAATAAATTAATGTTCATGTTACTGATGAAATGGTTTGCTGAAAGTATTTATTTTCTTGAAATCATATTTATAACAGCCACTTCAGTTCTGTTATTAGCAAACAATATTCTCAACGTTTCAACAAAGACGATTCATATTGTCGCCCTGGTATTACTGGTAGTTTATGTATGTATTGGTTTGTTATTAGCTAATCGAAAAAATAAATTTACGATGTCAGTTAATTACTTTAAATTGATAGGTGCATTGGCTTATATCGTACTTATCACCACTCTAAAAGGTATTGTCTTTGATATTCTGACACACCCACTAGTTACATTGGGGATTGCACTTCCTTATGTTGTAGCTATTGCCTTAAGAAACTTCAGCAAAGGTCAGATCAATAAAATCATTTTTGATGATAGACACAATGCAAATATCAGAGGACGATTTGACACCGTAGACAATATCAAAGAGTCGATGCGTTCATCTATTGCTAGTAGCATTTCTCATGAATTTAAAGGTCTTACGGAAATCAGAGATGAAAAGTTTAGACAAGATACAGAGGGCAATGTAGCTGGTATGTTCAAAGTGTTACTGAAATCTGGCTTTTGGGGACTTAAACACATCCCATTGACTAAAGTAACACTGACATTTAACTTAGAATAAGAGGTAATCACGATGAAGAAAAATATTTTAACAACGGAACAAGCAAATTTCTTGAAGCAGTACAATTTCTCACTATACCAGGAACGATTAGAGGTATTATGTGAAGCTCAAAAAGCTGAAAAAGAAGGTCAACTAACATTTGCCTCAGACGATGAATATAAAACATTCATTGATGCTGTAATGACTGGAGAATGGTCTGAAGAACTCTTTATGATCAATCTCTCAAATCCTATCGGATGCGAACACTGCCTTGCAGCACGAGAAGATGGCAATGGCGGACTTATTTGGGATGTCGTTGATTATAGTGAAGGAGACCGCTTCACTAAAGAACAAATCCAGACGATTGTTCCAGAGGCATATCGATATAGTGCCTTTATGGTCTCTGAGATTGCTGCAGAAAAAGACTGGGGTCCAGAAGCTCAACACCAACGACTTGAACAAGCTAAAAAGCAAGCCCAAGAACATGAAAAGCCTATCGAGAACTTTCCAAAACCTCGTGTAATCACAGATGAAGAAAGTCAAAATGAACTTACACAAAGTTCTATTCGGACAGTAGCAGCAACCTTGAGACCTGCACAATAACTAATTATTTCTAA
Organism: Streptococcus sp. 1004_SSPC; assembly: GCF_001069025.1. Classification (NCBI taxonomy): domain Bacteria; kingdom Bacillati; phylum Bacillota; class Bacilli; order Lactobacillales; family Streptococcaceae; genus Streptococcus; species Streptococcus sp. 1004_SSPC. The sequence continues at coordinate 70,333 of NZ_JWGQ01000077.1, forward strand.
GTTATTATTCCAACTGCTAAATGTGATAGAGCTTCAAAAGAGATAGTTTTCCGAAACTGGAGCTGTCTTTTTTTCTTTACTTATTTGAATTGGATCTAAAAAACTAGATGAACTTTTTCCAATTGAAGAATTAAAGGAAGACAAGCAACGAGTAGTTAAGAAGTGATAGTTCTCCAGTCATTTTGATGACATCATTTCAAAATATGATAACAAAAACGCTGATGGTGGTCAGCGTTTTTTATCATGTAGTCGTGAAAACTCCTTGTACAGACAATGTACGGCACCGTATCAAGTACGGCAATGTTTATAAAATGTCAAAAGGACTTTGCGAGCTCAGACAGTGTATACTCACTGTCGTCAAAATCAAACAGCATCAGTAATGGTCAGACCGACACATTTATGATGCTGTTTAATTTCTATTTTGGGGAAAATCCCCAAACCCCTCATCTAAAAATCTTCTTTGGAGTTAAGCTAATTTTTTATCTCAATACAATTTAATTCAACATTGGCAAATCTATCAGACAACTTATTACATATTTCTTGACCGATTTTTGAAGAGGTGACATTACCAAAAATAATATTATAATTATTTTTTATCAAATACTCATATTCCTTTACAGTATTGCGACCAATTTTGAAGTTAAAAATATCACCCTTGTTAATATAATTATTTTTGATTTTATTTATGTAGTTATAACCATCAAATATTAGGTGATATTTTTCAAATTCCGGTCTATTTCTGCAGTTTTCAAAGCTTTCAAAAGGTTGTTCTAAATAAACTTTAATATCAGGAAATGTACTTTGAATTTGTGCCAAGTCTTTACTTAAATTACCAAGATCACTAGAATTATTGTAATCAATAATAAGTATTTGAGGCATGGTAACCAAGCTAAAAATCCATTTTGGAACATTCTTATAAGCTTTTATTCTTAAAAAATCAACTTTTGGAATAAAAGTAGTTTGCTTTGTTAAATCGAACTCAACACCCGAAAGACGAATTTTCTTTTTAATAAAATTACTTTTTGAAATTAAAAAATTTCTCCAAGAAATATGATTTAAAATAATAGGATCGGAGGTATGCATGCTTGCCATATATTTTAATAAACTTTTTTCTAATTTACCGGAATCAGTTCCCATGGAGGGACTATATGTTATTTCCCAAAATGAGTAGGGGAGTTTATCATCAAAATCAATAAAAAAGATTTGTTTATGGAATATTGTTCCGCTTGCACTTCCAAAACCACTTGGAATATTTAAAGTATTTTTTTTAAGTTTCATTTCTATAACCTTCAATAAATATTATTAAGGGGAATTTCGTTTTTAATAGATGAAAATATTTGATATAGTCTTTAAATCCACCCTCTATTTCGTTGAGTAAAACTTTACGAGGCTTAGTCTCAGTTATTAATTTTTCTATTGTGGGTAGTTCAATATCATAAGATAATGTTATTGTTAACCATGTATTCGATAGTTTCCCATAAAGTCCCCAATTTTCTAACCAAATTTTTTGTAAATCAGTAGAGTCATTTCTTAGTAGGATATCTGTTCCAATGTTTATACCCAAATAGTTAGATGTATTTGATAGCATATTATGAATCGAGGCTATTCTAATGTGTCCTCCTGTTGCTAATCTAAAATATGCATTCTTTGATTGGAGTTGCTTTATGACGTTTCTTAAATGTGTAAGATCTTCCAGAGGCTCTCCACCCGTAATGATATAGATTTCTTTATCATTTATTTCAGGATTTTTAATTTTAGTACCTGCTTTATTAAATGGACAATGATTACATCCTGCACTACAGTAAGTGCTAATTATCAACGGTATTGCCAAATTCTTTAACCTCCATTAATAAAGTTAGGTATTCGTCTTTTAGTTCTTTTGCGTATTTTGAAGTGGAATTCCAATTAGAAATTTCTTTAATTTTATTATGTAAATATGTTTCTACAAATTTAGTATTTTTGTCTACACTTAATTTGATTGGACAAATATCCGAATGATATTGGGCGATATCAGTGAGATATTTAAATCTTTCATTAAGTGTTAGATGAAGTTTGGGATGGAATAAAAGAGAGATTTCATCGGTTATTTTATAACCCATTCCTGAGAAGTCCCAATCAATTACTTTATATTGTTTGTTTGATACTAAGATATTCCCTGGATGTAAGTCTTCATGGCTTAATGTAATACAACTACAAGGATATTGAGTGGTGGTTTCTTCTATCTCTCTAGTTTTAAGTAGTTCAACAATATCAATTATTGTAGCATGTTGTTTATCAGAATCTAAATTTTCTAGCTTTATCCCAGAGAAATACTGATAAGTTAATGAATGATCATCAGTATCTATAATTTTTACCACTGGTAGTGTGGTTGTTTCCTGTATCTCTTTTATTTCCGCAACATTATTATATGATGAATCTTGTATGGGATACGATTGCCGTATATTTAATTTTGACCTAATTAAATCAATTATTAATGTAGTTGTTTTATTTGAAAGTGAGCTTGAGTCGTGATAGCTAAGTTCAAGTCTTTCATTTTTCCAAATAACTACATAAAATATCATTCCAGTTCCCAAAATTAGTAATGCCCATAAAAGCTCTAATAATTGTAATTGATTACTGATTTGTGTAAAAAAGAAATTTATCGCTATCAAAATGATGCCACTACCTACTGAAAGGAAGCTAAACCAGCTAGCTTTCCATTTTTGCTTAGGCTGAAGATTACTATAAAGTTCGCTCATAATTGGTCTATAAATTCCTTTTATTAAAGATATTCCTATGTATCCTATAATGATAGAAACTAATTTATTTAAGGACAGTAAAATTAATGATAAAACAAAGATGAGAGTAATTAAGGAAATTTTGAAAGATGTTGTACGATCGTTAATGAAATTATAGACTCGTCTTCCCAACCCCACTGATGATATTACATTCCCACAGGCGAATAAACATGATAGTATAAGTAAATTATCGGATAAAAGTAACTGAATACTTCTGTTTTGAAATTGTACGGCACCATCAAAAACAGAATAAATAAGAATAATTGAGCAGAGAATAATAAAGTATTTTGGGGTTGTTTTCAAAGACCAGCCCTCATGTATTTGAACCTCTGGTATTGAATCATCGATAATTTTAATTCGTAATAAATTTATTGCTGATAGAAAGATGGTGATACTTTGAATAATCAATGGAAGTAAAGTATTAAATTGGTAAGCTATTACACTTATAAAGAAGAGAGGTATTGTAAACAAATAGAATGATTGAGATAATTTTGAGAAATATTCGGAAAAGTTGCTACCTGAGATGCTTTTAATAATTGCAATTTCGACACCATTTATCAGGCTATCTGCTAATACTGACAGTATAGTAAAAACAATATAAGATGCTATACCAGAGAGCAATAGAGGAGTTAAAAATGAAACAGAGAAAATAATCAAACCAATAAAATATGATATTTTCAATCCAAATTTGTCTGCTATAACTGAAAATGGAATATCTAAAATTAGAGACATTATAGGCACCAGAGCTGCAATTGTTAGATAGGGTTGTAATGGTATTTTTTGTATATCTACCCACCAAATAGGTAAAATAAGCATAGATATAGCAGTGCTTCTTAAAATATAAGATAATTGAAATATTTTTTTATCCACAGAAAACTTTCCCCCTACATCCTTTACATATTCCAGTATTACGGAGATGTTCCTTTATTTTTGCTAAGTCCCATGTGTCATTTGGAAAGTCTTTTAAATTTGAAAATGCGGGCGCATAGAAGCAAGGTTTAATGGTTTGATCGTAGTCAACTACCAGTGAATAATTCGGAAAATTACAAGGCTCGGATGAATTGAGAGTTTCTTCGGATGTTAATATACCTTTATAGTAGTTTGCACATTTTTTAAACTGTGAAACGTTCCAAGAAAATAATGATTTTGAGCTAGCTTCCTCAATAATTTTATAGTTATCCGATTCAGTGTTTTCTAAGGAAGCAATAAAATCATTAAGATAATCTAAATCAGGGAATAGTCTGTTTCTTAATAGCATAGAACGCTCGAAATTCATATTTCTAGAAAAGCTAGATGAGGTAACATCAATAGGATTGAACCCAACACTATCAATATTTAACTTTTTACATAAATCAATTAACTTATCTAATTGATTTAATGTATACTTTGTTAAAGTAACACGGATTCCAACGATAGTTTCTGGTGAATACTTTTTGAATTCAATAATATTATTACAAACAGTTTCGAATTTATTAATACCTCGAATTTGTTTGTATTCTTCAGGAGAGAAACCATCGATAGAGACAATTAATGCCTCTATATTTTTTTTATATAAATATTTGTTGCGAGATAAGAGGGTGCCGTTAGTATTTAATTCTACCCCCATACCTAGGGAATGAATGTCATCAATAATTTGCTCTAGTTCAGGATTTAGTGTAGGTTCACCTCCAGATACCATTATGGAACTTGCACCATATTCCGACATTTTTTTGAATGATGGATAAAGTTCAACTGCGGTACGAATATTCCTTTCTCTGGTTTTCCAACAATCACAAATTGTACATGGACTATTACAATTTTGAATGATATGAACTATAGGTGTATTTAGTCTAAATGTATCCTCCGTCCATAATTGTAGATCATTTAGATGGATTAAATTATCTTCTAAAGCCTTTTTAATAATTTGTAGAGACTCATTTTCTGATTCAGGTAAGGTCCCCTCTAAATAAGAGTGTAAAATATTTGCAGAGTCTTGGTCTACCTCATAGATTTCTAAAGTTTCTAAGTCCGTTATTTCTCTAGTTTCAAACTTAAATATAAACATTATTGCTAACCTCCAACCCCCTAATAACTACATAGTGATAATGATTAAAATATTTGCTAAGACGATAAGAAATTTTGATAAAAAATTATTTTTCATTTTAAATTTTCTCCTTGTTTGATTTTTATTTTTATTATATACTATGAGACACTTATATATATTTTTGTAACGGATATACAACATATGAAAAATTTAACAGGAAAAGTTTTTAAATTAATAAGAAATTCAAAGCAAGTTTCACTCAGACAAGTTGCTGGTAAATGTATTTCTGCGGGGTAGCTTTCAAGGTTTGAGAGAAATGAATCTCATTTAACAGTAGATGCATTTTTGAATTCCTTACAAAGAATGAATGTTTCTCTTGAAGAGTTTCAGTACCTTTATAATATTTATCATCAAATAAACGATGTTCGTTTATCGCAGGAATTATCTGAAGCCTATGTATCTAAGAATATAGTAAAATTAAATAAGATGTTAGCCTGTAGTCAAAAGCTTATGGATGAAGCATCGGATCCTTTAGAACTACAAACGTATACATTAAATTATATTGTTATTAAAGCTATAATGGCTTACTGTAATAGTGACACAGCAGTGACAGAGCATGAAATAACATATCTTATGGAATATTTGTTTTCGGTTGAGGAGTGGGGAAGGTATGAGTTATGGATATTCACAAATACCGCTGGGGTTTTATCTATTGAAACTTTGGATACCTTTTCTTCGGAGATGTTAAAGCGAACACAGCTGTATTACGGCAATTCAAACAATAGAAGAAAAATACACCAAATGCTTTTAAATATTATTAATCTTTCAATTTCTCATGAAAGAAATGATATTGCAATAAAGTATATTACACATTTAGATAAATTAAATATTTCAGACACTGATATGTATGAAAAACTTCTTTTGAAATATAATAAGGCTTATTATAGTTATAGTAATGGCAATAAAGAAGCGCTAAATATTATGAAACAGTGTGCCAAGTTTTTAGATTTTATTGATTGTGAGAATCTTTATTTGCGGTTAAAAGATGAAATAATGACTCTAGAATCTTGATGTTGTGAATATGATATATTTTTATAGTAATTTGGAAAAAGATGGTAGAATATCCATATTTAATAGGAAAGGAGAATTGTTATGGCAAAACCTATTATTCGTAAGGTGTCAAGCAATAGAACAACTTGCTTTGTATCACCAAAACAATTGAAAAAAGATAGCAAGAACTAAATGCTATCTTTTAGTTGAAATACTGCAGTCTGTACAAAATATTGGTAGTATTTGATTGAAGAGACAAATTGGTTCAATAACCTGTTTGTCTTTTTTTAGTACGATGAGCATGTTAAAAATATAGTCAATATCCCCTAGGGGATCCTCTACTGGTGAACTAAATAGCAACTCCCGATCCGGTTTATTGTGAGGTCTTGGGGAGAAGAAAGAAAGTAAAATCATGGCATTATGAACAGAAATGTGATACTAATACGTATTTAGCAGATTAGGTGGCTAGGAACGCTAAAGTCCAATAAGGTAGTTGTTATCTGTAGGTTTAAATCACGATTGTAAATAAGGGAAAATACAATAGAATATAGAAATACAAAAAGTGGTTGTCAACTAAAGGTTGATAACCACTTTTTATCGTCATTTTGTTACATTTCCATCTTGTTTGAGGAAATGGATAATGGTTGTTTTCAATTCATCAAAATCTCCTTGAAACGTTGCAATTTCAACTGTTTTTTCAAGTCCATCATGTAAGGAAAGACTAGATTGGTAGCCATTCATTGCCAGAAACATATGTAAGGCAAGAACAGCAGTCCGTTTATTAGCATTATAAAAAGGATGTTTCTTAATCAAGTTAATCCAAATAATAGCAGCCTTACTGTAAATATCCGGATAGAGAACTTTGCCGAAAATCTCCTGTTTTGGCTGTTCAACAATCATCTGCAAGCTATTAGGGTCAGCTATTCCAACGGGTTCCTTTGGAGAATATTTGCCAATAACCATAACATTGATTTTGATAATATCTGCAGCGGTCAGATACCTCATTTATCCACCAATTCTTTCAAAAGTTCATCGTATTGGTTCATGGCTTTTTCTAGTTCTTTATCAAAATTAAATTTTGGCTCAGCTTTGCGAATGATGACATTGTTTCCTGAAGTAACGAATTCGATTTCTTCTCCGATTTCTGCTCCAAGGGTCTCTTTAATTTGATGTGGAATTGTAATAACCGTACTATTTCCTGTTTTTCTTAAGATAACATTCATGGCTCTACTCCTTTTGTATATACATTATAAAATGAACTTACAAAAAAGTAAAGTAAATACATTTGTTTTTCTCAATTACATAAGCTCCGAAAACTCTTTTTTGATAACCTTTTGATAACCCTTGGCCTGAAATAATAGGTTATAAGTGATGAGAAACGAATAAAGTATCTAATAGGTGCTTGGTATTACTGACATTTATCAAAGAATGATAAATGAGACAAAAAACCAGGTCTTAAGAAAGCTCGTAAAGCTTCACAATTCTCAAAACGTTAATCAATACGATTATATCAACGTTTCAAGACATTCAAGAGTTATCTCTTGGGTGTCTTTTTTTATCAAAAAATCTATAGTTTCCCTGAGAATTTCCCTGAAATTTCCCTGACCTAATTTTTAAGATTCCTAAATGCAATTTCACCAACAGTTTGATTTACTATATCTTTAGTATTAACATAAGTCTTTGTAATTTCTTTGTCACTATGAGTTAAGGCTTCAGAAATTGCTTCTAGTGGAACTCCAGCTTGTTTTGCGAGTGTAGCACCAGTATGTCTTAATTTATGAGGAGATGCAGGTGCTAGTTGACGAAACGACCAATTCAAGCGCAGATGAAAGTAGAGCCGACCAATAACACACAAGTCCTCACAAACCATGTCCTTATTCTCTTTGGAAAGAAATACGAATCGGGAGCAGTGCGCAATATTGCTGTTTCTTACGCTAACTTTGTGGATGAGTCCCTTCAGCTCATTTCACTTTTTGATGATATAGAACACATTGAGAAAGAAGAAAGGCTCCAGACAGCGATTGATACCATCCGAAATCAGTTTGGCTTTACCATGATACAAAAGGCAAATTCTTTACAGGAAGCCTCACGCAGTATTGCCAGAAGTAAGTTGAAAGGTGGGTATTCTGCTGGTGGATTAGACGGACTAAAATGATTGATAGAAGCTATCTCCCCTTTCAGTCTGCTAGGGAACATCAGGACAGGGGGGGATGATGAAATGGATGGGCTTTTTCTTATCAGAACGTACCACATCATTGTCTGAGGATAAGAAAAAGGTTAACATGACAAGCGACTTGACCAAGGAAGAAAAACTTGTCCTTATAGGTCAGTTCTATGCCAGTCAACTGCAAGGACTTTTTATCGTCAAAGAGGACAAACGAAAAGCCACTTACCTTGGGCAAGTGACAGAACTAAGTCCTAAAGAAATCACCATAAAAACAGCTGACGGATATCAGCTGCTTCAAGTAGAAAATATATTATCCATCAGCATGACGGAGGAAACGGATGTTGAGTAGAAAATATATTTACCAAGACAAACTACAATTTGATTATTTCTCAGACTCCTATCTCAGGTTTGAAGAGGATTTCTACCGCTATTCAGCTATGAATGTGCCACTGACTTTTCTAACGGATGATATCCTCAGAGAAATGGCAATGAGCCAGAAAAACTATTTCAAGCTCAACAAACACAACAGCAAAGACGGAAGAGACCATTATTTCTATTTCCAAATAGAAATTGAAAAAAATAATAACTTAGTCAGAAAATACTGGTATGCAGGTTTAAAATAGCAGCGCTATGCGGTGGATGCTATTTTTTTGAGCTCAAAAAGGTTATAATAGTTCTAACAATAATCTGCTAAGGGTACCCTTAGTTAAGTATTACATACTTAACTAATACTTCTGGGTCTTCCTTGGCTCGGAGGTGTTTTTATGTCGTTTGATAATCTTGTCAATCAAATCAATGATTTAGCAGAAACCCAACTCTTCCAATCCAATGACAACATGAACCAAGCCTTTGCGGATAAGCTGGGGCTCAGCCTTAATGACACCTTTGCCTATGTCTACGGTTTGCTCAATTCTCGTGAGTATCAGGAGAAGTACACCAACGACTTGAAGAAAGACTTGGCACGGGTTCCCATTGTCAAGGACAAGGAGCAGTACGTTGCCGTGGGGAAAGCCCTCATGGACTTACACCTCAACTACGAGGAAGTACCAGTTTATGACGGTGTTGAGATTGAAATGTCAGCTCTGCCTTCCTACAAAGTCACTAAGATGAAGTTTGCCAAGAAACGTGATGAAAATGGCAAGTTAGTCAATGACCTCTCCACCATCATCTACAACCAAGACCTAACCATCAGCAACATCCCAGAAAAGGCTTATAGCTATATGGTCAATGGACGCTCAGCCATTGAGTGGATTATGGACCAGTTCCAAGTTAAGACGGATAAGAAGTCTGGCATCACAGATGACCCAAATGATTACAGCAGTGATGAGAAGTATATCTTCAATCTCTTGCTACGGATTATCAACATTTCAATGCAGACAGTTGACTTGGTTAATAGCCTGCCTAAGTTTGAAGTGGAGGAGTGAGTGAAGTGTTTCTAGAAAAAGTAGAATATTGGGATTTTCGAAAATATAAATCAACTGATGATTCTCCCGGATTGACTGTTAAATTTCAAAGAGGAATGAATTTGATAGTTGGTGAGAACGATGCTGGAAAAACAGCAATTATTGATGGAATCAAATTATTATTAGGTACTTTGAGCGATGACTACGATAGAATTGTAGATACAGATTTTTACACAATGGATGGAAAGATATTCAATGAGGAGTTTAAAATCATTGGATTATTTGAGGGGCTTTCAGATGAAGAAGCTGCTAAATTTTTAGAGTGGATTTCATTTGATGAGGGAAATAATCCTCAATTGAAAATTACATTAAAAGTTGTTAAAAAGAAAAACCCTAATGGAAAAGAGTATTTTGATCGTAAAATATATGGTGGGGACAACCATTCCGAGACAATCATAGATAGCGAGGCAAAGCAACTCTTAAAAGCTATCTATTTGAGACCATTAAGGGATGCTCAGAGGGAATTACGTCCAGGTCCTTATTCTAGATTATCTAACATTCTTTCTGCCCATCCTCAGATTGGCGAAGGTGGAAAACAAGAACTTTTGGATATTGTCGGTAAGGCGAACGGAGAGGTAAAAGAATTTTTCTCTAAGGATGAACATAATGTGGTTCAGTTAATTATGGATCAATTAGCAACTTTTTATGATAAAAATGATTTTGAAAAAAGTAAGATTGCATTTAATGTTTCAGAGGCTAATATTTATTCTATACTATCGAGACTAAGTTTAGATACTGAAAGTGTTAATTTAGGGTTAGGCAATTCCAATCTTTTATATATTGCAGTTGAATTGCTTTTGATGCATGATGATAGTGATTATATCGGTCCTAGAATTGCATTAATCGAAGAAATAGAAGCTCATTTACACACACAAGCCCAAATTCGGTTGATTAAGCATATGGAGAATAATTCTTCTACCCAATTTATTCTAACTACTCACAGCACCAACTTAGCCTCTTCTATCAATCCTAAGAATCTAATTTTACTTTACAACAATCAAGCATTCTCAATGGCAGAATCAGAAACTTTGCTAGGAAAAGAAGATTATGAGTTTTTGGAAAGGTTTTTAGATGCGACCAAAAGTAATTTATTTTTTGCCAAAGGATTAATATTTGTAGAAGGTGACGCTGAAAATTTGCTGCTTCCTGCATTTGCTGAGCTAATAGGATATCCGTTACATGAATATGGTATTTCTATAGTTAATATAGGAAATACAGCATTTGAACGATACATCAAATTATTTTCAAGAAGAGGAGATGATAGAATTGAATTACCTGTTTCTATTGTAACTGATGTAGATGTTAGACCTCTGGAATATTACAATGATAAAGGTACGACTGGCAAAGTATACGTAATAGAAAGTCAAAATGAATTTCAACAGATTTTAAGCGAATTGGGATTAGAATCTGATTTAACTGATGAAGACCGTCCCTATGGTACAATATTCTCTACAATAAAGAAACTCAAAGATGGATTCGAGATTAGTGAAACTTCAGATGAAAATAAATTAGATGAAAAAGTTGCTAAAGTGTTAACCAAAGATTATATTAATAGACTTATAGGAGAAAAAAAGGATAATATTATACAAAAGTACCAAAACTATAATGCAAATTCTAAAACATTTGTCGCACCAGCATGGACGTTAGAATATAGTTTAGCAAGAAGTCCGTTAGTAAAATTACTCTGGAAATCAATTCATGAAACAAGATACAAGAACCCTTACGGCACTGTTAATCAAAATAAGTTTGATGAGATAAATAATCAGCTTACCACTAGTGATGATATAATCAGTTCCGAACTAGCTTATGATATCTTTAAACCTTTAAATGATAAGAAGGTCTCTAAAGCAATTGTTGCTCAAAAATTAGCGATTGAAATTGGGAAATTAGCCAGTGAGGATAAAGAGCAACTTAAAACAAAAGTGCTTTCCAATGACTACACTCAATATCTAGTGAATGCGATTAAACATGCTTCTCAAATCAATGAAGAAGAGGGAGGGACTGATGAATGAATTAATAGCATCAATTGAGAAAAGTTTACTCCCATCTGGATGTCATTTTTCCGAGGAACAAAAGGATGTCATTTTACACAACGATACAATGGACGTTGTCGCTGGACCTGGAACTGGAAAAACAACAGTATTAACTGCACGTGTTAAAATATTACTTGAACAATTGAAGGATTCAGGACAAGGAGTTTGTGTACTTACTCACACTAATGTTGCTGTGGATGAAATAAAATCAAGTTTAAGAAAACTCGGGATTGAAGACATAAAAAATCCTCACTTTATTGGAACTATTCAAGATTTTTTCAATACATTTTTTGCTAAGAAAGCGTTTCATTTAATTCTTGGTGATAAAAAAATGCGAGTACTTGATGATGATATATTTCGTGAGAGATTTGATAAGCAATTTGAATTCAGAAAACCAGACTCTTACCAAGATGACTGGACGTATCCTAATCCTGGGAATTGGGAGATAAGATGGAATTTTGATAATTTAGACCAGGTAGCTTCAATGATTGAGCGAAAAATGTATAACAAAGCTTTTAATGATAGCATTATTTGGCTTTTTAAGCAAGGGATAGTCACAAATCATTGTTGCCTAGAACTGTCTAAATGGTATATTGAACAGCATAATGAGATATTTAGAAATATAATCTCAAAAAGATTCACTTATTTATTATTGGATGAAGTGCAAGATACTAGTCAATTTCAATTTGAATTAGTCCAATCGTTATTTGATAAAACTTCTGTGACCATTCAAAAATTTGGGGATCCATATCAAGCGATATATAATATTTGGGGTGGTGATACGGAATTAGCTTGGGAAATCGATGACTCTAAGGAAAAGCGTATTTCAAAAACATCGCGATTCGGCGAGTCTATTGTAAATATAGTGAAAAATGTTTGTGTGAAGAAGTATGATGATTTGGAATCAGATTCTAAGAATAATTCCTTCCCTCCATATTTTATTGTATATGATAATGGCGATGATTTAATTAATAAATATTGTTCACTGATTGATAGATTAGAAAAAGGAAATGAAACTTTTAAGAACTCACCAAAGTCTAAAGTTATTGTCTCAGCACAGCACAAGGATTTGGAAAATATTTTTGGTGAAAGATACCAACGTGTTGTTGTAAAGGATCTAAATTACAGGGGTGATTTAGACTTATTTTTGGATATATGCTTAAAAGAATTATCAAGAAATTTTGAAGATAACTTTGAAGATAGATTGAAAGAAGATGGTTTTAGAATAAAGATATTTAAAATTATTAAAAATCTGAGAAATGAAGATGATGAGAAAATAATCGATGGATTGAGTGCACTTCTTGATGAACTCATAGATGATGAGGGATTATTGCAAAATAAAAATACCTTATGTAATAAGATTAAGAATAAGTTGCAAAATAATTTTTCTAAAAACATACAAATTCAAACTAATGTGTCGGTAGATAATGCAGGTAAAGACATAAGATTGGGGACTATCCATTCGGTAAAAGGGGAAACTCACAAAGCAACTTTACTGATGTTGAATTCAAAATTTACTACTGGGTATGCGGATACCTCACCTAGCTACTCTATACTTCAATTGCTCGAAAAATATTTGAGTAAGAATTATGTAGAACTACCGGAAGATAAAAATGATGAGGAGAAGGAAACGGAAAAAGCTCTTAAACTTGCATATGTGGCACTCAGTAGACCGACTCATCTAGTTTGTATAGGTATTCCGGCTCAATTAATTGAAAGAGACAGTGATTTTTTGAGTAATCTGCAGAATGCTGGATGGATAGAATTTCCTACAATCAATGATACAACAATTGTTAATAACTTGATGTAATTCTGATAAATATATCTTTTTCGGAAAAGCAGAACCTGAGACGTTTTTGTCCTAGGTTCCTAGTTTTCTATTAAAATATGGTAGAGCAAATATAAGGAGATTGTTGCCATGCAAAAATATTTAGAAAACTTAGCTCAAGAGTAGGAAGATGTTGTTTCTAAACAAGCAAGTGTGGATGAGGTTGCAAACTCTATTTTATCATGCCACTTAGAAGCCTTTAAGGAATTAGTAAAATGAAGAATTTGACTGTGAACAAAAGAGATGTCAACGTTTTTGAGGTGATTTACTTCATCGACAGAATGAGATAACAATAATGAATTTCTTACTATCCTTCCGTTAATCTGCAAACTTCCTTCCGATAACAACCCTATCCTTCCGAAGTGTGGTATAATTAGCTTAGACAGCTATGATTATTAAGTTTAGAAAGGATAGGATTTTTCAATGTATATTTCTGTGCAAGAGGCGGCAAAACGTTGGGGAATTTCTGACCGACGAGTCAGAGATTTGTGTAGTCAAGGAAAAGTTGCTGGTGCTATCCGCAAAGGACGCTCGTGGAGAATCCCAGTAGATGCTAAAAAGCCAACGGATGCTCGTTACAAAAAGGTAGAGAGTCTGTTGACTGTTATCGATGACAAAATTGAAATGCTTTCTACCTTGCGTCCCTTAACAAGTGGCGAAGTAGAACGACTCAATGAAGAATTTACGGTTGAATACACCTATAATTCAAATGCAATTGAAGGGAATACCCTAACACTGAGAGAAACGGACATGGTGCTGCGAGGGCTGACGATTGACCAGAAACCTCTTAAAGACCACTTGGAGGCTATCGGACATCGTGAAGCTTTTCAATTTGTCCAATCCTTAGTAGCTGAGAAGCAAGAATTGACTGAACAAGTGATAAAAGATATCCATTACCTTGTTTTATCCGATAAAAAAGATGACCGTGGCATTTATCGCAAAGTTCCAGTGCGTATTATGGGTGCCGCTAATGAACCAGCCCAACCTTATATGATTCGGCCGTTGATGGAAAAGTTATTGGGAGATTATGCAAAAAGCTCTGAGCACATTGTTAGGAAATTAGCTCGTTTTCATATTGAGTTTGAAAGTATTCATCCCTTTATTGATGGCAACGGACGAACAGGACGTTTGCTGGTAAACTTGGAGCTAATGAAGGCAGGCTTTCCTCCAATCGATATTAAGTTTACGGACCGACTAGTTTATTACCAAGCTTTTGACACTTATCATTCAAAAGGGAATCCATCAGAGATGGAAGACTTATTCGCTCGTTATGTTAATGAGAGACTAGACCAGTATTTATTCATTTTAGAGTAATTTTCGCTAAGCGATTTTGTTTAATCACTTTAGATTGATTGCGGTTAGTAAATGGAGATACAAACTGAGACTAATTTCCATGATTGGCTCAAATTTAGTTGAAATTTATCAAAACCTTTGAGATAGTAGAGCACGAAATTAGTTGCAATAACAGCTTTTTCAAGTTAGCTGAATGTGAAAACTATGCAACTAGGTCTTACGAAAAAAGATAGAGTTTGAATTGAAATACAGTGCAATTTACTGAATTTAACCCTCCCCCCCCAAAAAAAAGCTTATTTTTAACCGCACCTCAAAAGTTAGACAGAAAAAATCTAACTTTTGGGGTGTTTTTATTATGAAATTGACTTATGAGGATAACATTCTTATCTATGAACAGACAATATTGAATTGCTTAAATAATAATCAAAAGACTGCTTTAAAATGTGAGAACATTTAAGTATAATAAAAACAGAATACTTAATAGGAAGTCCCCGTTAGCTATTTGAGGTAACGAACACTTGATTTTTGGATATTAAAAATGAAATCTGATTTTATGAAAAAAATTGATTCAAAGAAAAAAGCCATAATTTCTTTTATCGTACTATTATGTTTTTGTATGGGGTACTATGTACTTGCAATTTTACCGCATCAAAGAGCGGTAAAGTCATTTAATGAAGTGACAGCTAAAATTCAAAAAGAAAACAGTAGCTTAGAGGAAACAATTAAAGTGTCTAAGAAACTACTTAGTAGCAAAGATAAGCCCTTAGATGAAAATCTGACGGTTGAACTAAAAAACGAAGTCTCAACTGCTGAAAAGAAGAAGCAAGGAATTCCTAAAATCAAAAAGAAAACAAGCGACATCAATAAACAAGTTAAATCACTAAAAAAACCAATTAACTACACGACAGAGATAAAAAATCTTAAAGATAAAAACCAGAAGTATTCAACAAGTGTTAAACAGTTAAAACAAATTACCAATCCTTCCAATACATTTGTGGAAAGTCGTCTTAAGGAAATTGATACGATTACTGATGTTCAGTCAGCCACAGAAAATAATGATCCAAACCAAGGCTTAAATAAGCAAGGAAGTTATACGGCCGCAGTTTATTTCGCTGACAACGAAGTGATTAACCCAGTTGCTGGTGCTGATTTAGTAGCAAAAGGTACAGATGCCGGTGGATGTGTTGAGGTCTATAAAACGGCTGAAGATGCTAAAAAACGAAATGACTATTTAAGTGCTTTCGATGGCCTTCCAACTGTCATCAACCCTGGTTCACACTATGTATACGGAACAGTTGTTATTCGTGTCGCAGCATCATTAACAGCCTCACAACAAAATACATTAACGCAAAAAATATATGAGAAGTTGATTCAGTTAGAAAATGATAACACAAGCAAAAACACCTCAAAAACGGAAACCTCATCCTCTACGAAACCATCATCGTCTAGTTCAAGCTCTACTCAAGCAACCGTTAGTGAATCAGCTTATAGTGACACCAGAACTGTAGCTGGAAGCACCCAAAAAACACCTGCACAACAACAAGATTCTGGGGTTCCCGAATCATCAAATGATATAATGTTAAATCCTGAATACCATAGCTATGTTGATGAAAATGGTTATAATTCGCTCTTGGGTGCCAATGTCCTAGATAATAGCAACGGAGGCAATAACTCTAATGCCTCTACCGAGTCATCATCAATGGGAAGTTCTGAATAAGTTACTTATAACTCGATACTCCTTTTAAAATGAATTAGAAGACTACTGAAAACGCCAATTACACAGTTATTGGTGTTTTTTACTCTCAAAGACTATTGGCAACACTGTAACACTTGAAAACCTCACGAAAATAGTCTATACTTTTGTTAGTTTATATACTAACAAAAGAGGTAACACATGGGATATCTTGATTACACTAGGGAACCTCGCAGTGATATTGCCTTTATTGATATGAAGTCTTTCTATGCTAGCGTAGAATGTGTTGAGAGAGGGCTACATCCTCTAAAGACTTCTCTATGTGTTATGAGTAGAGCTGATAACTCTGCAGGTCTTATCCTAGCTTCTTCACCGATATTTAAGAAAGTGTTTGGGAAATCAAACGTAGGAAGAGCATACGACCTCCCTTTTGATGTTCAAACAAGAAAGTTCTCGTACTACAATGCCAAGAAACAAGGACTGAGAACAGATTCAGAATACGTGCGATTCATTGAAGACTGGGCAAAAGTGACTTTCATCGTTCCTCCCAGAATGGACGAGTATATCGCAGTTAATATGGAAATCCAAGGCATTTTTCAAAACTATGGTAGCCCAAATGATATTTACCCTTATTCTATAGATGAAGGTTTTATTGACCTATCTAGTTCTCTTAATTACTTCGTTCCAGATAAGCAGTTGTCTCGAAAGCAAAAACTCGACCTTATTTCAGCAAGGATCCAAAGAGACATCTGGAGACAAACTGGTATCTATTCAACCGTTGGTATGTCCAACGCTAACCCTTTACTAGCTAAACTTGCCCTTGATAATGAAGCAAAGAAAACTCCAACCATGAGGGCTAATTGGTCCTATGAGGATGTAGAGGAGAAAGTATGGGCTATTCCAAACATGACGGATTTCTGGGGTATCGGTAAAAGAATGGAGAAACGCTTCAACACATTAGGTATCCATTCAATCAAAGACTTGGCAAATGCTAACCCAGATATCTTGAAGAAAGAACTAGGAGTAGCTGGCCTTCGTTTATGGTTTCATGCTAATGGTATTGATGAAAGTAACGTTCATAAATCCTATAAACCCAAATCAAAAGGTCTAGGCAACTCCCAGGTTCTCCCTAGAGACTATTTTAGACAACGTGATATTGAGATTGTCCTTAGAGAGATGGCCGAGCAAGTTGCTATCCGACTGAGAAAGATAGGCAAAAAAGCGACTGTTGTTTCTATACACCTTGGCTACTCTAAGCAAGAAAACAAACGTTCTATCAATACTCAAATGAAAATTGAACCAACGAATAACACCGACATGTTGACAAACTATGTGTTGAAGTTATTCCATTATAAATACACTTCAGGAGCAATCCGAAGTGTAGCGGTTAATTATTCTGGTTTTGTAGATGAATCTTTTGGATTAATCTCACTATTCGATGATGTCGAACAAATTGAAAAAGAAGAAAGGCTCCAGACAGCAATAGATTCTATCAGAGACCAATTTGGCTTTACCTCTCTACTAAAAGCTAATGCACTTGACGGTGCATCGAGAAGTATTGCCAGAAGTAGGCTCATCGGAGGACATTCAGCTGGAGGATTGGATGGTTTAAAATGATTGATCGTTCCTATTTACCATTTCAAGCAGCAAGAGAATATCAGGACCCTGGGATGCAGAAGTGGATGGGGTTCTTTCTGTCCGAGCATACCTCATCATTACATGCTGCTAAATATCGTGTTGATTTCTCAACAGACTTAAGTAAGCCTCAGAAACTCTTATTACTTTCTCAACTCTATGCCAACCAACTTAAAGGGCAGTTCACTATCAAACATCGTGATAAAAAAGTGACTTTATTTGGCGAAGTGAGAGAACTGTCTCGTAATGAAATATCAATAAAGACTAGTGAAGGGTATAGATTAGTCCAACTCGACAATATCCTTCAAATTCAGCTTTTGGAAAATCATATTCACTAAAAAAGCAACAACCTATATTATGTAGTTGTTGCTTTTTAACTAGAACTCTTAAGCCTATACATATATATTGTACTATGTATCGTGTATAGCTAAAACAGAAGTGACTATAAACTACAAGTCACTCAGTGCTTCCTTAGTTGTCTCTGCAGCTACGTGTGCATAAACCTCTACCATTGCAGTCCCCTTGTGTCCCAATTGTTGGGAGACCAGGAGACTGTCTTTTGTTTGCTCATATAGACGTGTCGCAAGTGTGTGTCGCAGTTTGTGAGGAGTAGTAGGCTTACCATAGGCGGTAGATAACTTCTTCACCAAAAGCTCAACAGAACGTGTGCCAAGCCTTGCAGGCACTTTATTCTGAGTCGTTAAGAAGAATGCTTTATCTGAATCATTTGCTGCGTAGCGTCCCTTCCTAATTTCTAAATAACGCTCGATATAAGGTATGCCAAATGGAGCGATATTTACAACGTCCTTTTTCCCACCTTTTCGAATAACTGTAATTGTTCTTGTGGCTAGATTGACATCTTGCATATCTAGGTTCACTAATTCAGATAACCGGACTCCAGTAGAAAGTAGAAGTGCTATGACAGCAAGATCACGCTCTTTATTTTTGACAAAGGATACCTGGGCACGTTTTGAGATTTTCTTTTCATGTTCATTATCGATATAGTCCAAGAAAGCCTGTGTATCATTTAAAAAGAGTTTTTCTTTCATGTTATCAGCACGACTAGCCAAGGTATCTTTAGGTTTCTTGATTTTGACCTTAACCATGACATTTCGGTAAAAATAAGGCTCACCCTCGTCATCCTCAGTTTCTTGAGTAAGATACTTAAACAAACTTGAGAGAGCATCCTTAGTCCGAACAATGCTGACTTCAGAGATTGAACGACGCTCAGTATTTTCACGAAGATAGACAAAATAAGCTTCGATAATAGACTTTGGTAAATGGGCCAGCTCATCAATATGAACATCGGCAATCGTATCATAATCTGCGTATCGTGCGGTTTTACCCAATTTCTCATGATCTCTAATCAACCATTCAAAAAATCGTCTATATTCCTTTAAGTACTCATACAGTGTCTTATAGCTATATGGAATTACGAGCTTTGCTTGATAATATTCCTTAACATACCAAGGCATAATCTCAAGCAACCCGTTTATATTTTTCATTAGTGTTTCTTGTTTCATATCAGCCTCAAATCTAACAATTTTCTTGTTAGTAGTAGTTTATCATAACTAATATGTGTATTCAACAAATACTTATTTTCCGAACAGATGTATAAGTTCCCTATGTTAATAGAAAAAACTATCTCTGGGACGTATGATATCATTGAATCTGTAAAAGCATTAATTTTTGATAAATTGCAAGATTAAGTGCAACAGTTATTAGAACTCATCTTCTAGAGCTTCATAAGCAGTTTTGTAAGCTAAACATTTTCGCAGTCGGTGATTGGTATCATATAAAGCCTTGTTCAAAGCGTCCTCAGAAATGGTGGCTAAATCTGTTTTCTTTGAGAAATATTCTCTTAGTAAGCCAATTGCTTTTTCATTGCTTCCTCAAAGCTAAAACAAAAAAATGGGGCAGTGAAGAACACGAGTTAGATGACATCTACTATTATAATATTCGACTTGGTATTGAAAAAAGAGCCCATGAACTAGACTACGAGATGCTTCGCTTTTTCAACGACATTCCTTCAAATCTGGAAGAGGGGGTCATTGGTGTACTTTGTATCGGAAAATTTAGTCGTGAACAAATTGCGGAACTAGAAAGACTTAAAAAGACCCTGGTCTTTGTGGATAGTGATACTCTTAATCAAGGACATCCCTGTGTTACTACTGACTTTGAAAACTCCGTACAAACACCACTTTGTTATCTAAGAGAACAAGGATGTAATAGTATAGGCCTGCTCACAGGGCAAGAAAAAACAACAGATGCAACTGAAATCATTCCTGATCCTCGTTTACGCTCTTATCGGAACTACTGTATAGAAAAAGGAATCTATGATCCTCTTTTAGTTCTTACTGGGGATTTCACTGTCCAATCCGGCTATGAACTTCTAGTATCTAAGATAATGTTCCTAATGACATTCAAATTATCTCTTTTAACGATACTAGTCTTGCTAAACAAGTGTATCCCCCACTTTCAAGTGTCACTGTCTATACAGAAGAAATAGTACGAAATAGGTAATTTTTCAATTCACTGTTTTCTATGATTTTGAGGTCCTAACTACAATGTTCAGATAAACGATAACTCAAACTCCAATGTCTGGTTTTTCTAGAAATAAGAGTTTGAACAATAAACCTGAATAGAATATTAACATACATAAATTGATTTAGACTAGCGATTTTGATAGAATTAAAGAACAGAAAGAGTAAGTAATATACACACTCAATCTCTTTTTAGAGCCGTTTAAAAGACGGTACTAGTTTAAACAAAAATAATAACACTTGCTCCTCAAAAAGATATTGAAAAATTCTAATTCTACTGTTATAATCTCATTTGTAGGTAGATACACCAATGTATAAATGAATCAATCTTCCCATGGTCTCTAATTCACTTCTATCTCACAGAGACTTTTTCTTACGTTATTGGTGACATTAAAATTTTATATAAGTGCCTACCGCTAACTAGGGTTACCCCCTAGTTTTTTTACTATAATCTCTCACATACTCATTTTTTGGAGTATAAAGTAAAACATTACTAAAAAATCAGCTATTGATGTCAATGCAATAATGCAGACTAGGTGACTAAAAAAGACAAACACTCAAAATAGCATTTGTCTACTTTATAAATTAACTAGCTCATTTGCTTGTTTTCTGATTTATAAATATTACTTATCAATGCTTAGTTCTTTGAGGTTTACAAACACACAATAACACAGAAGAATAAACAGAGCAAAAACAGCAAGACTTCTGAAAACTAAAACAAGATGACTACTTAAAAAGGCAAAACTTCCTATTACTAAAACAGCAGTTCCTGAAAATACAGAATGTAAGGTCTCCGAGTAAATATATAGTTTCTGTAATTCTTTCATGTTAAGTGACAACTGAAAATAATTGGTTTCGATTATCCCCATCATTGTCTGACCTATCGCTAGAAAAACATAACTCATTAGTACTGTATAAATGTTCGAAGATGTACTAAATAAAAGTAGATATAGAACATAAAATGAAAGACCTAAGGCGAAAGCTTTCATATGAGAACGTATTTGTTTCACGAAGCTAAGAAGGAAGCTAATTACTAAGAATGAAACTGCTAAAAATGATAAGGAAAAGGAATACATAGAATCACTAATACCGAGATACTTTGTTAAATAAACAACTTCATAAGTATCATAAACAACTCCAATTGATCCCACAATAACTCCAGATAATAGAACTAATGCAATTTTCTTGGATCTCAGAAGGTTAAATAATGTAATGTCTAAACTTTGCTTTTTTCTTTCTTCTTTTAAATTTAAAGTCGAAATATTTGGTAAAAATAAAAGACTAGTAGCTCCCACTATCAAAAGAAAAGCATAAACTGCAAACAACAAAAAGTGACTTTTATTAATCAATAAACCAACAAACAACGGTGCTAAAAAATAAGATACAGAACCAATGCTTGTATACCTAGCGTTAAACTTAATCAATGAATCCTTGTCTATAATAATTGGTACACAACTATATAATAAACTGGAAAACAATACATTGACAACCTCAATTATGAATACAACTAATAGGACAATTATATGGTTTAATCCAAAACCTAGTAAGAAAAGTAAGATTGCCTTTGTAATTTCTAACAGAATAAGCAGGTATTTTCTGCTCAGTTTACTATTTGAGATATTAATCCTATTTGTAACTATTGCAGCTAAACACTTTACCACCCAAAAATACATAACTAATTGCACAGAAATTCTAGACAATAGAATGTTGATCAAGATAGTATAACCATACTCTGAGATTAACGATGAGAAACGATTAAAATAAATACTCAATGCTGCATATTTTTTTATTTTCAATATTTCCTATATCCTCCTTAATTTTGATTTAACAAATTGAATAATCTGGTAAAAAATGTGAGCATTATCACTTCCAACCATAGGATTGTACTCAACTATATCACAAAAATATACCTTATCAGAACAAAAAATTTTGGAAATTATTCCAAGAAAATCGTTCATTTGAAATCCACCAATAATAGGATATGATACTGAATCAAAAACAGATGGATCCAAAACATCAATGTCAATTGATAAGTAAATATCTTTTGACTCATCAATATAACTATCTAACTTTTTCAAAACTCTACTCTTATTTAACCAATACTCCTCCATTGAGAGGATGATTATTTTATTATCAAATGAACTAGGAATCTCAAAATTCCTTTCCCCGATAATAATTATTTTTTCAAAAATATCGGTTAAAAAGCTTAAAAAATTCCAATTTTTTACAACACTTTCAAAGTCTTTGAAGTAGTCTAAATGAGCATCTAAAACAATTAAATATGCTCCCTCTCGAACAGTGGCCTTTGCTAATAAATAAGTAACTGAATGATCTCCTCCTAAAGCAATCTGAACTTTAGATTCGGCAATAGTTCGACTTAGACTTTCTAAATCAATAGAAAATAAATCTTGGTTACCTAAATTAATTGTAATTATATCAGAATCTTTCCTATCATATAACATCGCTTCTTGATAATATTTTGTGGGAGCAAATCTCGCTCCTGGAATTCTACTTCCACCATCATAAATAATAGATAATATTTTCATAAACTCATTGACTTTGGCTTAATCCCAGTTAAATTATATGCTAACTTGCACTCCTGTATATCGGGACTCCCAATAGAACCTCCGAAAAACTGAGCTCTACTTCTACACCCACCTTGACAAACATAATTTGCAGGGCATTCATTATAATACTTACATCTTACATTTCGAATATGATTGAAAAACTTCGAATTAATCCAAATATCACTTAAAGTCTTTTCATTAATGTTACCTCCACAAAATTTAGTGGAAGATAATGTCGGACAAAATCCAACATCACCTGACGAATTTATAAACACATAAGAATTGCCAGCACCACAATAAAATGATTCAAATGTGGATTCGGATATATTATTACAATTTGCTTGAATATTGGGAATACACAAGATAGCATTATTAAATTCTTCATCACTAATTGATAGTTGATTATTCCTTTCAAAAGGTAAAAACCTATCAAAAGCATATTTTACATCTAATCGATCAAACAACTCTAAAAAATACTTCACTCCGCTAATATTCTTGTTATTCAAAACAACATTAATAGTAACAGGTACTCCTAAACTCCTAAAATATTCAATATTCTTAATTGTTCTCTTAAATGTACCTCTTCCTCTAATTGAATCATGTATTGTTTCATTCCAACCATCTAAACTAACTTTTAGTCTTATACCATCATATCTTTGAATCAATATTTTAAAATCTTCAGGAATATAGACAGCATTTGTAAAAATTGTTGTACACATTCCCTCCTTTAATACTTCCTCAATAATTTCACTTAATCCTTGTAATAATAATGGTTCGCCTCCAGTGAAATCAACATCCATTACTCCCAGCTGCTTAGCTTCATATACTATACTTGAAATTTTCTTCCTATCGAGCTCCTTTGAATAATCAGGTAAATAACAATGCTTACATCTTAGGTTACATTTGTTCGTAACCTCAATCTGTATCACTTTTAATGGTATTTTCGTTGAAAATTCAACAATTTTAGTGTTGGTCTTAGAGAGTGATATTTCATTGTTATTTAGAAAATCTATAACATTTTTTATTACCTGACTCTTTGAATCAGAAAACTTTTTCAATGAAAATTGGTACATAAATTTTAAAGCTAAAAATGTAGCTAAATTTAATGAAAATAGTTTATTATTCCTATTATTCCTAAGTATTCCTTGCTTATTGTACCAATTAAAAAAAATCGAGTAAACATTGCTCGTCATATTAATTCCCTGCAATCTTCCAAAAATATTAATATAAAAACCAAAGGATTAGAGATAGACTCTAATCCTACAATCAGTTCTATTAGACATGCGGTGGGCAACGACCTTTGAGTCCATCAATCAACTCTGTAGCAACAGAAGGTTTAATTTCCATAATGTCAATAGATAGACCGCTAGAAACAACTTCTTCTTCTGCTAATTCAATTTGTGCAATAGCATCACTAACTTGCATCGTAATATCCTCCATTATTTATTTAAGAATCAATAAGTACCCATAACAAATCATAGAAATCATTCTTTATCTATAAAATTTAGCTGAAAATGCTTTGAAATTGTCTTATTAAACTGATTTGCAATAATAAAGTATATGTTATCTGTTCGTATATATGATATTTTTTTATAAACATCTTCACAAACTCTCTTGTAAAGATTCCAAAATTGATTTGCTTGTGAACTTGTATAAGATAAGGGTATACTTCCCCATCTAAAATCTAAATAATATATATACCATTTTTCATATTCTTTAAACTCTGTAGTGCCATCGGCAGTCTTTGTTCGATAATACTCTGATAAAGTGTTTTTAAAATCATTTTGATATTCAATCTCATATTTCAGCCTTTCCTCTGAAACATGCAAAGACGGACTAAAAACTGGCACCCCAGTTTTAATATATCGTAAAACTACATCTTCTATATCCTTGTACCTCTGCCCCTCACCAAGGTTCAGTTGAAATGTCGGACAAGGAGTAAAAGAAACAACATAGAAGTTCTGAATTTTCTTAATATGAAAAGGATATAATTCACAAGTTAATGGCTTGTTCAAGCCTAAATCATTTATCGTACAACCCAATTCAGAATGAAACCAGCACTTTTTACCACAACTCAACAATGAAACACTATCATCACTAACAATAAAATCTTTAAGATACGTGCGTTTTAGAAAACTTGCTGTCTTTGCATCAAGTAATAAAGAATTATTCACATGACAACAAGAACCTCTACACTTTTCACAATTATAAGAGATAATATCATCTAGAAACGTATAATGAATGATATCTTCTGAAATCTGTTCAGGAAATTTAATAATTCTCATACCAATAATATATCATTTAATTTTGACACTGATGATTTATATCATATACACAAATCCAACTACATTTTTAACACTCCAGATAAATGATTTTCAAATTTTATAGCTAAATTCTCACTATTAGCCAGCTTCATTGCAGCAATACACTTCTTCATTTCTAGAATAGCTTTATTGCTCCTATTCTTCCTTAATTCATATAAATTTTTTGAATAATGAAACACTAATTTCTCGTAAATCTCAGTTTCCGTAAAACAACTATGATTTAACTGTTTTTCAAAATACAACGCATCAAAATATTCATCTCTTTCAATACTTATGATATAACAATTTAATAGCATTGTTGAATGTAACCTTCGGTAGTTTGGTAAATCCTTGTAAAATTCTGAACGTTTACACATTTCTCTTGATAAAAGCATCATTGTTTGATGATTCAATACATCTACAGTATTCTCAAATAACAGTAGTTCGTAACAACCCCAATATTCTACAGAGAATAGGTAGTCTGATAAATATTGGATATCAGATTCATCATAGTAACTTTTGTCTGATAAGTCCTGTAAACGAATTTTTATTAAAATAGTATTTAGAGTATAAAAAGTCTCACGCTTTTCGATTTTTTCTACTTGAGAGATTAATAACTTTTCCATACCTGACACGTTCCTTGCTGAAACAAATAAACTAATCTTTTCTAAGATTTCATTAAACTCATCTCTCTGAAAGTCGTTTGCTGCATACATAAACTCATCAATAGGCATATTTATTGCATTTAAAGCTAACATAAACTTACTAATTGTCAAATCTGTATTTTCACGCTCAAAACGGGAAATATGAGATACTGATACGCCTAACTTTGCGATATCTTTTAAGACTAATCCCCTAGACTCTCTAAATTTCTTAAATAATTTTCCATAATTGTTCATAAAAAACACCTCTTTTGCATATACGAGAATTTTCTAGATAAACTTAAAAGTATTATATCATATAGTGAGATCGGAGGTTAATTTCTATGAATAAAGAAAGTTTTTTAGCAATCTTACTTCTAATTTTTGAAGGCATTATTGTAATTGCTGTTGGCTAAACAAATAGAAAATAAAGACACCACAAAAGTTAGACATCGAGAGTCTAACTCAGAATGAAGACAAAGTCCTCAGAAGTATAACTTCTGAGGACTTTGTCTTCATTCTGGGGCAACCCCATTGGGGTTGCCTTAAACTGCAAGTATTTAACTTACAAGAATAAAAGAAAGTACCTTCATTTTACTTTCTTTCTACCAAAATCTCAAGCATTTATATTACTTAGCCTTAGTTTTCTACTATTGTATATATTTAGAATAGATTGAACTCAATATAAAAAAGTATACATGAATTGACTTAAATTGGTTATTCTGATAAAATTGTGGTAGAAAAAAGAAGTTGAGCTGTCACTCAACTTCCATGTAGAGCCGTTTAAAAGACGGTGGCTAGTTTTAAACGAAAATAATCCGTCTTACTTCGCCAAAAGTGGGGACGGATTATTTTTTGTCATCGTCTTTAAAGAGTTTGTAGCATAATCCAATTAGAGCGATAGTAAAACTACCAAAGCCTAGAATGGTTTGCACAATCTCGAACGCTGTCAAAACGGCTCTCCTCTCTACTAGATTTTGAATGTTTGCCCATAGGCATCACTCCTCTCTAATGAATGAAAGCCACCGTCTATCACTTTTCTACATATAAGAGTATATCAAATCCATATAATAAAAGCTATCTATAAAAGTCTGGCTCCTTCCATTACGTAAAGACCTGTTTTTCATAAGTGTTTTTAGTGAACATACTACAAGTATCAATAACTATAAAAGATTATTTATAGTCATTATAAAACATATAAACAGACTCTATTAAGGAAATGTAAATGATTAAAAATATTGCAAATTTTCAATCATCTTGATATAATCATAATTGTAGGCTTACACACCATACAATAAATAATTCAATCTTCCCTTAGTCTCTAATTAACTTCTATACATAGAGGCTTCATGCTCACATTATTCGACACTTAAAAGTTTTATGTGAGTGCCTACTACTAACGGCTCTTTTCTACCATTTGTCAAGTCTATCAAGGCTTTAAGTAAAAAAAGAGATAAGACAGTA
>NZ_JWGQ01000078.1:0-15696 GCF_001069025.1 Streptococcus sp. 1004_SSPC
ATATGTAACTGTCTCCATATTTCCACAAGGACGATTCAAGATTGGGCTGCCATCTATAAAAAAATATGGGATTTTAGGATTCACAAAGAAAACAAAAAAACGTTCCTATTCAAAAGAATTTAAAATGGAACTTGTAGAAAAATGTATTAGTGGTGAGGCTTCATCTATTGATTTAGGTCATCAGTATGATATTTCTTAAGGACTTTTAAGAAAGTGGATTAGGATGTATAATGCCAATATAGAACTTAAGGATTACGCTCCAAAACGGGGGCTCTATATGGCAAAAGCAAGACGTAAAACCACTATTGATGAACGCAAAGAGATTGTCAACTATTATGCCATCAAAGACTATACTGTCAAGAGCGTCCACAAAGTAGATATGACTGTAAAACGCCTTTGGAAGTTAGAAGCGCTGTCTTAACATCAGAACATCCTTTGTCATACTCAATCGCTAAGAATAACAAAATTGAAAAGTACAAGTCTAAGTGGTCTGCATAACAAAACAGCCGTACATTTATTTTGTACGACTGACCTTCAAAAACAGACACTTTTTTAGATAGTTAACCTGTCTACTTGACAGGGGGCATATCATAGTGGGTGGTTTTGACTCTATCTCACTCATTCCTCTAATTGTTTTAGCCAAGTTATTTATAGTGACATATATGTCTCTATTTTATTTTTCTACATTCTTTTATAATAGGTCTGTAGTTATCTAATTACAAAATTTATATTTATTATTGGAGGTTCAATGGAACAAGAAGTTTTTGTTCACGCATATGAAACTGTAAGGCCGATTGTACTTAAGGCTTTTAGGCAATACTTTATTCAGCTTTGGGATCAAGCTGACATGGAGCAAGAGGCGATGATGACTTTGTATCAGCTTTTAAAAAAGTTTCCTGATTTAGAGAAAGATGATGATAAGTTACGTCGTTACTTTAAAACTAAGTTTAGGAATCGACTTAATGATGAAGTGAGGCGGCAGGAGTCAGTAAAACGTCAAGCTAATAGACAGTGCTATGTTGAAATCTCAGATATTGCTTTTTGTATTCCCAATAAGGAGCTAGATACGGTTGATAGACTTGCTTATGATGAGCAGCTTAATGCTTTTCGTGAGCAGTTATCATCGGAAGATTCTCTTAAGTTGGATCGATTGTTGGCTGGTGAATGCTTTAGGGGAAGGAAAAAGATGATACGAGAGTTAAGAGTTTGGATGGTTGACTTTGATCCATGTAATGAAGAAGACTGAGTTGAAATTATTCTCTAGTTTGTTTTATTCAATAGTTATGGACATTATTCGTATCAGTTAATTTGTTTATTATTAGTGACTCTTATTATAAGATGAGTTTGTTTATTTTACTTC
Organism: Streptococcus sp. 1004_SSPC; assembly: GCF_001069025.1. NCBI lineage: Bacteria > Bacillati > Bacillota > Bacilli > Lactobacillales > Streptococcaceae > Streptococcus > Streptococcus sp. 1004_SSPC. The sequence continues at coordinate 1,361 of NZ_JWGQ01000078.1, forward strand.
TATTGTGTTTCCAGTAATTCTTGGAAGTTCAACCTTTTCTTTAAATATAGCTTCTTGGTAAAGTTTTAAGAAGTCTGCATAGATATGGACTTGTTGTCCATTTTTTGTAAAAATGTCAACACGAAAAACAAGTTGTCCGGAAGGTTTTGAAGTTAATCCGATGATATTTGGAGTCCCAATAATTTCAGGATAATTTTCAATGTTGTCTTTATTAACTTGTTGGATAATGCTTGTTACTTTATTGATATCGGTAGAAGTATAGACTGGGATGTCAATTTGAGCTCTCATATCTCCACGAGATTTATTGGAAACGATTTTGATATTACGATTAGGTATAAAATGGAGTGTTCCATCAAAGCCTCGAATCTGAGTAGTGCGGATACCCACAGTAGAAACAAGACCTGTAATGGCTTCTACCTCAACAGAATCACCAACTTCAAATTGATTTTCTAATAAGATGAAAAAACCATTAACGACGTCTGATAGGAAGCCTTGAGCTCCTAGACCAAGGGCAACACCGGCAAGTCCGGCTCCAGCTAGAAGGCTAGATACGGGAACACCCAAAATACTTAGAAGCCAGTATACAAGGAAAAAGTAAAGGATATAGTTCATGCAATTGTGCAGTAGGCGTTCAATAGTTTTTTTACGGGCGGATGTTTGAATGGTCCAGGATAGTGAACGTCCGACAGTATGTTTAAATAAAAAGTTGATAATCTTTTTACTAAGAAGAAAGATGATGAGGAGAATGAGAAGTTTAATCCCTTTCGAAATAAGTACCATTAGGCTTTCTTCGAAATTAAATTGCTGTATATACTTTTGTAAAATATTCATATCTCTAGTTTATCAAAATTTGTAAAAAGAAGCAGTCTCTAACGATTTTCTTGATATTAAATTGGAGAAAAAAACTTTCAAAAGGCTTTGAAATATGGTAAACTAAACTGTATCTATAAAAAATTTTAAGGAGAATGACTACATGTCTGTATCATTTGAAAACACAGCCACTAACCGTGGTGTGGTGACATTTACTATCGGTCAAGATAAAATTCAACCAGCTTTGGATCAAGCGTTTAACAAGGTTAAAAAGAATTTGAACGTACCAGGTTTCCGAAAAGGACACATGCCTCGTGCCGTATTTAACCAAAAATTTGGTGAAGAAGCTCTTTACGACGATGCTTTGAATGCAATTCTTCCATCAGCTTATGAAGCAGCGATTGCTGAACTTGATCTTGATGTTGTTGCACAACCAAAAATTGATGTAAAATCAATTGAAAAAGGTCAAGATTGGACACTTACTGCAGAAGTTGTTACAAAACCTGAAGTAAAACTTGGTGCATATAAAGATCTTGAAGTTTCAGTTGAAGCTTCTAAAGAAGTTACTGATGAAGAAGTTGATGCTAAGCTTGAAAACGAACGCAGAAACTTGGCTGAATTGGTCGTTAAAGAAGGTGCAGCTGAAAATGGCGACACTGTTGTTATCGACTTTGTTGGTTCAGTAGATGGTGTTGAATTTGACGGTGGTAAAGGTGAAAACCACTCTCTTGAACTTGGTTCAGGTCAATTTATCCCAGGATTCGAAGACCAATTGGTTGGAGCAAAAGCTGGTGATGAAGTAGAAGTTAAAGTTACTTTCCCAGAAGACTATCAAGCTTCTGACCTTGCAGGTAAAGCTGCTGTATTTGTTACTAAAGTTAACGAAGTTAAAGCTAAAGAAGTTCCTGCTCTTGATGATGAGTTGGCTAAGGATCTTGACGATGAAGTTGAAACTCTTGATGAGTTGAAAGCTAAATATCGTAAAGAACTTGAAGCAGCTAAAGAAATCGCATATGATGACGCTGTTGAAGGTGCTGCACTTGATTTGGCTGTTGAAAACGCTGAAATCGTTGAATTGCCAGCAGAAATGGTTGAAGACGAAGTTCACCGTGCTATGAACGAATTCATGGGTAACATGCAACGTCAAGGTATCTCTCCTGAAATGTACTTCCAAATCACTGGTACAACTCAAGAAGATCTTCACAAACAATATGAAGCTGACGCTGACAAACGTGTGAAAACTAACCTTGTTATCGAAGCTGTTGCTGCTGCTGAAGGATTCGACGCTACAGAAGAAGAAATCCAAAAAGAAATCAACGATCTTGCAGCTGAGTACAACATGGAAGTATCACAAGTTTCTGCACTTCTTTCACCTGAAATGCTTAAACACGATATCACTATGAAGAAAGCTGTTGAAGTTATCACAAGCACAGCAAAAGTTAAATAATATGACTAAAATCAAGTTTCTGTTGAGACTTGATTTTTTCTTCTATAAATGCTTTGACTATTGACTCTTTTTAGCGTAAAATAAAAGGTAGCGAAAAATTGATTGCTGAGCTATTTCTGATGGAAAGTAGCTTGAGTAAGAATGAAGGAGAACCACTTTGGAACTAGACGTATTTGCTGGACAAGAAAAAAGTGAATTATCAATGATTGAAGTGGCCCGTGCTATCTTAGAAACACGTGGTCGTGATAATGAAATGTATTTCAACGATTTAGTCAATGAAATTCAAAATTACTTAGAAAAATCGGATGCTGATATCCGTAGTGCTTTGCCATTCTTTTATTCAGATTTGAATACGGATGGAAGTTTCATTCCACTAGGTGATAACAAATGGGGCTTGCGTTCATGGTACGCAATTGATGAAATCGATGAAGAGGTCATCACATTGGAAGATACTGATGAAAATGCACCAAAACGTAAGAATAAGAAAGTTAATGCCTTCATGGATGGTGATGAAGATGCTATCGATTATAATGATGATGATCCAGAAGATGAAAACTTCACACCTGATTCTGATAGTCTTGAATATGACGACGATAGCGAAGATGATGAGAAAGCCGAAGTGGAATCTTATGACTCTGAGTTGAATGAAATTATTCCAGATGACGATTTGGATGATGTTGAGTTGTCAGAAGAAGATGATGATGATGACTATGAGGATGAGTCAAACGACTAAGTTTTTATTGACAAATGGTCTTGGATAGTTTAGACTATTTATCGGGCACCTCTTTTGAAGAGGTCGTGATTAAGGCTCCCAGAGTAAAACTCTTGGGGGTCATTTTTGTTTTTAGTCATTTACTGGTTTTGTTGATATTGAGTTACTGAATAGTACTCATGTTGGGCATTGGTAAAGGATTATTTTGATTATTGAATACGGTAATCAATTTGCTATTTTTTATGGTTTTACATTATATTAAAGGAGTTAATATGACAAAATATATTTTCGTCACTGGTGGTGTGGTATCTTCAATTGGTAAAGGGATTGTAGCTGCGAGTCTTGGACGTTTGCTTAAGAACCGTGGTCTTAAGGTAACGATTCAAAAATTCGATCCTTACATCAATATTGATCCAGGGACAATGAGTCCTTACCAACATGGTGAAGTTTATGTCACTGATGATGGTGCTGAAACTGACCTTGACCTTGGTCACTACGAGCGTTTTATTGATATCAATCTTAATAAATACTCTAACGTTACTACTGGTAAGATTTATAGTGAGGTGTTGCGTAAGGAACGTAAAGGTGAGTATCTAGGTGCGACTGTTCAGGTAATTCCTCATATCACAGATGCTTTGAAAGACAAGATTAAGCGTGCAGCGACAACGACTGATTCAGATGTCATTATCACTGAAGTTGGTGGTACGGTTGGTGATATTGAAAGTCTTCCATTCCTTGAAGCGCTTCGTCAAATGAAGGCTGATGTGGGTTCTGACAATGTTATGTATATCCACACAACGCTTCTTCCTTATTTGAAGGCTGCTGGTGAAATGAAGACAAAGCCAACGCAACACTCTGTTAAGGAATTGCGTGGTTTGGGTATCCAACCAAATATGTTGGTTATTCGTACAGAACAACCTGCTGGTCAAGGAATCAAGAATAAATTGGCTCAGTTCTGTGATGTTGCACCTGAGGCTGTTATCGAATCACTCGACGTGGAACATATCTATCAAGTGCCACTTAATATGCAGGCTCAAGGTATGGATCAAATCGTTTGTGATCATTTGAAACTGGATGCTCCAGCTGCAGATATGACAGAGTGGTCTGCTATGGTTGATAAGGTACTTAATCTTAAGAAGACAACTAAGATTGCTCTTGTCGGTAAGTATGTGGAGCTTCACGATGCTTACTTGTCAGTGGTTGAGGCACTTAAACACTCTGGTTTGGCAAATGATACTGCCATTGATATTGACTGGGTCAATGCTAATGATTTGACTGCTGAAAATGTTGCTTCTCGTTTGGCTGACGCTGATGGTATCATCGTTCCTGGTGGTTTCGGTCAACGTGGTACTGAAGGTAAGATTCAAGCTATTCGTTATGCACGTGAAAATGATGTGCCAATGTTAGGTGTCTGTCTCGGTATGCAATTGACATGTATTGAGTTTGCTCGTCATGTCCTTCACTTGGATGGCGCTAATTCAGCTGAGCTTGATCCAAACACAAAATATCCAATTATCGATATTATGCGTGATCAAATTGACATTGAAGACATGGGTGGTACTCTTCGTCTCGGTCTTTACCCATGTAAGTTGAAACCAGGTTCTAAGGCTGCTGCAGCTTATGGCAACCAAGAAGTTGTTCAACGTCGTCACCGTCACCGTTATGAATTTAATACTAAGTTCCGTGAACAGTTTGAGGCTGAGGGCTTTGTATTCTCAGGTGTGTCACCAGATAATCGTTTGATGGAAGTTGTAGAACTCCCAGACAAGAAATTCTTTGTGGCAGCTCAATACCACCCAGAATACCATAGCCGTCCAAACCATGCTGAAGAACTTTACACTGCCTTTGTGACAGCAGCGGTTGAAAATGCTAAATAATAAACTAGGACAGAGTGGGACAGCCTACTCTGTTTTTTATTGGCTCCTTTTATGCTAAAATAAAGGGAATAATAAGAAAGAACGAGGAAAACAAATGGCTAAATTCGGCTTTTTGTCAGTATTAGAAGAAGAATTGGATAAGCACCTGGACTATGATTTCGCTATGGACTGGGATAAAAAGAATCACGCTGTAGAAGTAACGTTTATACTAGAAGCACAAAACAGTAGCAATGTGGAGACTATTGATGATAAGGGTGAAGTGTCTGATGAAGATGTCATTTTTGAGGACTACGTGCTCTTTTACAATCCAGCAAAATCGCGTTTTGATGAAGAGGACTACCTAGTGACAATCCCATATGAACCTAAGAAAGGTCTATCCCGTGAGTTTTTAGCTTATTTTGCAGAAACCCTAAATGAGGTAGCAACAGAAGGCTTGAGTGACTTGATGGATTTTCTATCTGATGATGGACCTGAGGAATTTGGTTTGGCTTGGGACAAAGATGCATTTGAAAAAGGGAAAGCTCAACTTGAAGAGAAGGAATTTTTTGCTTATCCAAGGTATTAAAGGGAGCGAAAAGGGATGGATGCTTATTTAAAAGATCAATTTGATTTTACAGGTGTTAAGGCTGCCTTACTCGTAGAGCAAAGTATTTTGGTCATTCTCAGAGATAATAAACCAGATATTCCTTGGCCCAATATGTGGGAGTTGCCAGGTGGTGGAAGAGAAGGTCAAGAAACGCCTCTTGAATGTCTTCAACGTGAGGTCTGGGAGGAGCTGGGATTGACTTTGACAGAGGAATCGATTATTTGGTCGAAAATCTATCCTAGTATGTTGGATAAAGATAGGTCAGCTGTCTTTGTGGTTGGCCGAATTAGCCAAGAGCAGTATCGTGAGATTCGTTTTGGTGACGAGGGACAGGCATTTAAGCTAATGCCTGTAGAGGATTTTATAAAAGTAGAAGGTGTCATTCCCCAGTTGCAGGAACGCTTTAAAGACTATTTAGTAGGAAAGGAAACGGAGAATTAAATGGACAAATGGCAAGAATTAACGATTGAGGTTAATCGTGAGGTCGAAGAGGCGGCTTCTAATATTTTAATTGAATCTGGTAGTCAAGGTGTGGCTATTGATGATAGTGCAGATTATTTGGAAAATGCGGACCGTTTTGGGGAACTTTATCCTGAGGTTGAGCAGGTTGAGACAGTTAAAATTACGGCTTATTATCCGGAATCAGTAGATATCGAGGCCATTACTAAGCAGGTTAATGAGCGTTTGGCTGAGTTGACGGATTTTGGTCTTGAAACGGGAGATATTCACTTGGCTACTCAAGAATTGGTTGAAGAAGATTGGGCTGAGAATTGGAAAAAATACTATGAACCAGCACGAATTACTCATGATTTAACCATTGTACCGTCATGGACAGATTATGAGGCATCAGTGGGTGAGAAGATTATCAAGCTAGATCCTGGCATGGCCTTTGGAACAGGGACACATCCAACGACTAAGATGAGCCTTTTTGCACTCGAACAGGTGCTTCGTGGTGGCGAGACTGTGATTGATGTGGGAACTGGATCGGGTGTCCTCTCGATTGCTAGCTCTCTTCTGGGAGCTAAGGAAATCTATGCCTATGACCTTGACGACGTAGCAGTTCGAGTGGCACAGGAAAACATTGATATGAATCCTAGCATGGAAAATATCCACGTTGCTACGGGAGATCTTTTGAAGGGTGTGACTCAAGAATCTGATGTTATCGTGGCTAATATTTTGGCGGACATTCTCATTCATCTGACGGAAGATGCCTACCGTTTGGTTAAGGACGAAGGTTATTTGATTATGTCAGGGATTATCTCTGAAAAATGGGATATGGTGCGTACATCGGCTGAGAAAGCAGGTTTCTTCCTAGAAACTCACATGGTTCAGGGAGAGTGGAATGCTTGTGTCTTCAAGAAGACAGATGATATTTCAGGTGTGATTGGAGGCTAAATGCAACAATATTTTATAAAGGGGCAGATGGAAAATCCAGTAATCATCAAAGACAAGGATACTGTGAAGCATATGTTTAACGTTATGCGTTTAGCAGAGGATGATCAGGTTGTCTTGGTTTTTGAAGACGGTATCAAGTATCTTGCACGTGTGACTGACCGTGAGAATCATGTCTTGGAAGTGATTGAAGTTTTAAATGAGAATGTTGAGATGCCTGTATCTGTAACCATTGCTTCTGGTTTTCCCAAGGGAGACAAGTTGGAGCTGGTGACACAAAAGGCAACAGAGCTTGGAGCTCAGGCTATTTGGGGCTTCCCTGCCGACTGGTCTGTGGTTAAGTGGGATGGTAAGAAGCTTGCCAAGAAGGAAGATAAGCTTGACAAAATTGCTCTAGGAGCTGCAGAACAATCCAAGCGTAATCGTGTTCCAGAAGTCAGATTGTTCGAGAAGAAGGGAGAATTTCTATCAGAATTAGATAATTTTGATAAGATTTTTATCGCCTATGAGGAAACAGCCAAAGCAGGCGAGTTGGCTACTCTAGCTCGTGAGTTGGCTCATGTAGAGAGTGGTCAGAAAATTCTCTTTATCTTTGGACCAGAAGGTGGTATTTCTCCGTCTGAGATTGATGCATTTGAAGAAGCTGGTGGCGTTAAGGTTGGCCTTGGACCGCGTATTATGCGGACGGAAACAGCTCCCCTCTACGCTTTGAGCAGTGTGAGTTATGCCCTAGAATTGAATAACTAAGAGAAAGTTGGCTTTGTTCCAACTTTTTTGTATTTGACACTTTTAGGCTGAGGTTTGATCTTGGCTTTTCTTTTGCATGAAAAATTGAGCATTTTTAAAAAAGTTTATACTCTTATTTAGATTAAATATAATTGTATTATCTTTATAAAAGTGGAAGATTTTTAATGAAAACGAATCGTTATGTGATTCAATCTGCTGTGGTTTTGGGACTTGTTGCTCTCTTGACTGTACCACAAGTTGTAGGGGATGTTGATGAGGAAAGGCACCAGTAGTAACGACCTCTACTGAAACTGTTACAGAGCCCGCTCATGAGGAGCAGACAGTTGATATGTAGATTTTGTCAACAACAGACCTTCATACCAACTTGGTTAACTATGACTATTATCAAGATAAGCCGTCTCAAACCGTTGGTCTGTCTAAAACTGATGTCCTTATCAAAAAAGCCCGTGAAACCAATCCCAATACGGTCTTGGTGGACAGTGGGGATACGATTCAGGGAATTATTTTTGGAGCTTATAAGGCCTTGATTGATCCTGTTGCCCAAGGTGAGACTCACCCTATGTACAAGGCTTTTGAGATGCTTGGTTACGATGCTGAAACGCTTGGAAACCACGAGTTTAACTATGGTCTAGAATTTTTGGATCATATGGTTAAGGCTGCTAAGATTAACATTATCAATGTCAATGTGCGTAATGCTCAGACTGGTGATTACTATTACAATCCTTATAAGATTGTCAACAAGACCTTTACTGATACGGACGGCAAATGGAAAGTTGTCAATAGTAAGGCCAAGCTTGAAAAAAATGATACTAAGTCAGATATTGCGGATAAAGATCTAATTGATATGGCTGCTTATGACCATAATGGACCATCAACACAAGCAGGATTTGCAGAGTACCGTTTGAGTGTTAAGGAAAAAGCAAATCAAGTTGATGATACGACTAATAAAGAATCTGAGAAGTCACCAAAAGGTGTTGAGACGACGGACCAATCTAAGCGTGAGATATCAAAAGCTACTGTAGTTGCCAGCGTGGCTAAACCTGCCCCAGCTAGCCAGTTGTCAAACGCTCAAGTCGTTATCTTGCCTCAAGCTCAAGTACAAGAAACTCAAGGTTTAAGTTCAGTTAAGGCCTTGCCAAACACTGGTTCAGATGAATCTGTGTCAGTAACTTTAGCTGGTCTGATTCTTATGACCTTGGCTAGATGCTTTGGAATCAAAAAACACGAAAAAAATTAAGCAAAGGAAAAAGCCCCTATCAGGGCTTTTTTGCTCTAGTTTTAGCGTTGGTTAAAGTTCTTTTGTGCTTCTAGGATAATAGGTGCCAGACGTTCGATATCGGACTGTGTACCGCGTAGCTCGAAGTCTCCCAACATTGGAAAGCCAAAACGTTGACTGTACTGTTTGGCGGTTAGGCAGTACTGGTTATTGAAGTTACGGTTGCCAGAACCGATGATACCAAAGCAACGTTTGTGATTGCCATGGGCTGCGATAAAGTCACCCAGTGGATTGGTTAGGATTTCAACATCTCCATTGTCAACGCCATTTCCTCCTTCAAGGTAGGTTGGCAAGAGTGCGACAAAGGGTTCATCTACTTGGAAGGTTTCATGATTAAGCTCTTTAATATTGATTTGGCGACATTCAATCCCGTGGTTGAGGGATAAATAGTCAGACATACGTTTGACAAAGCTTTGGGTATTACCGCTTAGACTAATATAAACGAGGGTAAGTTGAGACATAAGCATCCTCTTTCTATCTATATCTTGTGTTTGCTCAATCATTCTAACACAAGATGTTGTGCTTTTCAAGTTGGCTCCTTGCGCTTAAGAATTGCCTATCTAGCTCTTTTTCTTTACTTGTAAAAGTGATAAAATAAAGGTTATTAAAAGAAGCGAAGGAAGAAATCATGGCTAAAGATAAAAATGTAACAGGAGAAGAAATTTTAGACATTTGCTCGGCCTACATGTCAGCAGATGATTTGAAATTAGTTGAAGAAGCCTGGCATTATGCGACAGATGCTCATAGTGGGCAATTTCGTCAGTCAGGAGAACCTTATATTATTCACCCTATTCAAGTGGCAGGTATCTTGGCAGATCTCCATCTTGATGCAGTGACAGTAGCCTGTGGTTTCTTACACGATGTCGTTGAAGACACCGAAAAAACGCTCGATGATTTGGAAGCGGATTTTGGTACGGATGTACGAAATATCGTGGACGGTGTTACTAAGCTTGGTAAGGTTGAGTACAAGTCTCACGAGGAGCAGTTGGCTGAAAATCACCGTAAGATGCTTATGGCTATGTCTAAGGATATCCGTGTCATCTTGGTTAAATTGGCCGATCGTTTGCACAATATGCGTACCCTTAAGCATCTTCGTAAGGATAAGCAAGAGCGCATTTCTCGCGAAACTATGGAAATCTATGCTCCTTTGGCCCACCGTTTAGGTATTAGTCGTATCAAATGGGAATTGGAAGACATGTCCTTCCGTTACCTTAACGAGGTAGAATTTTATAAGATTTCCCACATGATGAAGGAAAAGCGTCGCGAGCGTGAGGCACTTGTGGACGAGATTGTCGATAAAATTAAGACCTATACAGCTGAACAAGGGCTTGTCGGTGATGTTTATGGTCGTCCAAAACACATCTACTCTATTTTTCGTAAGATGCGTGACAAGAAGAAACGATTTGATCAGATTTATGATTTAATTGCTATTCGTTGTGTTATGGAGACGCATAGTGACGTTTATGCCATGTTGGGATACATCCATGAGCTCTGGCGTCCGATGCCTGGTCGTTTCAAAGACTATATTGCCAATCCTAAATCCAATGGTTATCAGTCTATCCATACGACGGTTTATGGACCCAAAGGACCTATTGAAATCCAAATCCGTACTAAGGAGATGCACCAAGTTGCCGAATACGGGGTTGCAGCTCACTGGGCTTACAAGAAAGGCATCAAGAGCAAGGTAGATTCGAAAGAGTCTGCTTTGGGAATGAATTGGATTAAGGATCTTGTGGAACTCCAAGATGCCTCGAACGGGGATGCTAAGGGATTTGTTGACTCTGTAAAAGAAGATATCTTCTCAGAGCGAATTTATGTCTTTACACCAAATGGTGCTGTTCAGGAATTGCCTAAAGATTCAGGTCCTATTGACTTTGCCTATGCCATCCATACCCAAGTCGGTGAGAAGGCCACAGGTGCCAAGGTTAATGGTCGTATGGTGCCTCTGACTGCCAAACTCAAGACGGGTGATGTGGTTGAGATTGTCACCAATGCCAATTCCTTTGGTCCTAGTCGTGACTGGATTAAGATGGTCAAAACTACTAAGGCCAGAAATAAAATTCGTCAATTCTTTAAGAATCAAGACAAGGAAGCTTCAATCACCAAGGGTCGTGAGCTTTTGATTGCCTATTTCCAAGAGCATGGCTATATTGCCAATAAGTACCTAGACAAGAAACATATAGAGAAGATCCTTCCTCGTATGAGTGTGCGTAGTGAGGAAGCTCTTTATGCTGCTGTTGGCTTTGGCGAAATTAGTGCTGCTGCTGTTTTCAATCGTCTGACAGAAAAAGAACGCCGTGAGGAAGAGCGTGCTAAGGCAAAAGCTGAAGCTGAAGAGTTAATGAATGGTGGCGAGGTCAAGACTGAGAAGAAAGAAGTTCTTAAGGTTAAGAGTGAAAATGGAGTCATCATTCAAGGTGCCTCTGGTCTCCTAATGCGTATTGCTAAGTGCTGTAATCCAGTACCTGGAGATGAGATTGAAGGTTACATCACCAAGGGTCGTGGTATCGCTATTCATCGCTCAGATTGTAATAATATCAAGAGTCAAGAAGGTTATGAGCAACGTCTAATCGAAGTGGAGTGGGATGAACGTAATGCCAATAAATCTTACTTAGCTGAGATTGACATCTATGGCCTTAACCGTTCTGGTCTTTTGAACGATGTTCTTCAAATCTTGTCCAATACAACCAAGAGCATCGCTACGGTTAATGCGCAACCGACTAAGGACATGAAGTTTGCCAATATTCACGTTAGCTTTGAAATTGCAAACCTTATTGAATTGACTGGCCTTGTGGATAAGATTAAAATTATCCCTGACGTTTACAGTGTTAAACGTACGAATGGTTAAGGAGTTACTGCGATGAAGATTGTAATTCAGCGCGTGCAAAGTGCCTCTGTGGTTATTGAGGATTCTACGGTTGGTGCTATCAAGCAGGGCCTCTTACTCTTGGTCGGAGTTGGTCCAGAGGACACCAAAGAGGATCTAGAGTATGCAGTTCGTAAGATTGTCAATATGCGTATTTTTTCAGATGAAGATGGCAAGATGAATCTCTCTGTTAAGGATATTGGTGGTCAGATTTTGTCGGTTTCTCAGTTTACGCTTTTTGCAGATACGAAAAAAGGAAATCGACCGGCATTTACGGGTGCTGCAAAGCCTGACGTGGCTAGCCAGTTCTATGACGATTTCAACCAATCCTTGTCAGGTCATGTTCCTGTAGAAAGGGGACGCTTTGGTGCAGATATGCAGGTTAGCCTGATCAATGATGGACCTGTTACCGTTATCTTGGATACTAAAAATAGATAAATAAATCATTTCTCACTTTGTGTGGGAGATGTTTTTTTATTCTCATCAAATTTAGTATTTTAGGAGCTGAAATGTCATCATTTACTGCTTATTTTTGTCATTTTATATAGAATTAGATAACTGAATATCTAATGAAATTAGAAAATATACTTCTCAAATTTCTGAAAAACCTTACCATTCAGGATGAAAAAATTACTATTTACAAGGATTTCCGGTTTTATGAAACTAAAAAATAACTCGAGTTTACAGCATGCAAATACAAATAGTGATAAACTGAAGCGGGACGTCATTCGACATCAGAAACGAAGACGATGACTGTCAACTTGACACTTCAACATGCTTCAGAAATCATCGGTCAAGATAATGTTGACATCACGTTGGCAGCAGGTGCTTCAGCTAAGGTTTCAAACTTGATAGTAGCGTCAGGATGGTTGACAAACAATACAGGTTACTTGGTAACAATCAGTGTCAACGACAAATCAGGTGCAGTCTTGTCTATTGAGAAGGATTGAAACGTATTCCCACGTTACGGTATCGTAGCAGGTTCACCAACTGATCAAAACAGTATCCTTGTTAAAAATCTTAAGGCTACATTGCTAAAACAGCAAAATCTCATAAGTGGGGAGAACATATTGTTGCTATCCTTATAGTCCTAGCAGATGCGACAGTTCTTCGTCATTTCTTGATGTCAAAAAAGAATAATAAATAATAGGTAAAACTCTTTATATGAACAAGGAGTTTTCTTTTGATAGACTGCTATTTTTCTGAAAATTGTGATACAATAGAAATAGTTTGAATATTGTGTCAAAGGAGAGCCAATGATTACTGCAAATGATATCGTAAAGGCTAATGAAGTCTTAAAAAACGTGGTGGAACGCACACCACTAGATTTTGATCGCTACTTATCTGAAAAATATGGAGCGACTATTTATATTAAAAAAGAAAATATGCAAAAGGTACGTTCTTTCAAATTGCGTGGAGCCTACTATGCTATCCATCAATTGAGTGACGAGGATAAGGCGCGTGGTGTGGTTTGTGCATCAGCCGGAAACCATGCTCAAGGGGTTGCTTATACTTGTAATGAAATGAAGATTCCTGCAACTATCTTTATGCCAGTAACAACGCCTCACCAAAAAATTGGTCAAGTCCGTTTCTTTGGTGGTAAGTTTGTAACAATCAAATTGGTTGGAGATACCTTTGATGCTTCTGCTCAAGCAGCACAGGAATATACCAAGTCTGAAGGCATGACTTTCATTGATCCGTTCGACGATTATAATGTCCAAGCGGGTCAAGGAACTGTTGCTTATGAAATTTATGAGCAGGCTCAAGAGGAAGGTGTTTCTTTTGATAGTATCTTAGTGCCGGTAGGTGGGGGTGGACTCATCTCTGGTGTGGCTACCTATATCAAGGATGTGGCACCCTCTATAGAGGTTGTAGGTGTTGAGGCTAGTGGTGCTCGTAGTATGCGTGCTGCTTTTGACCGTGGTTATCCTGTAAAACTTGAAGAAATTGATAAGTTTGCGGACGGGATTGCTGTCCAAAAGGTAGGTGCAAAAACCTACGAAGTCGCTCGTAAATATGTTGACCGCCTCTTGGGAGTTGATGAAGGCTTGATTTCAGAAACCCTAATTGATATGTACTCTAAGGTTGGTACCATTGCAGAACCCGCAGGGGCAGCATCAGTAGCAGCTTTGGAAGTGATTAAAGATGAGATTAAAGGAAAAACCATCGTCTGTATTATTTCAGGTGGTAACAATGATATCAACCGTATGCCAGAGATGGAAGAACGTGCGCTTATCTACGATGGTATCAAGCATTACTTTGTTGTTAACTTCCCACAACGTCCTGGTGCCCTTCGTGAATTTGTAAATGATATCTTGGGACCAAATGATGATATCACTCGTTTTGAGTACATCAAACGTGCTAATAAAGGAAAAGGCCCAGTTCTCATTGGTATCGCTCTTAGTGATAAGAATGACTATGATGGACTTCTCGAGCGTCTTTCAGCCTTTGACCCAAGTTATATCAACCTTCACGGTAACGAAACACTATACAATATGCTTGTCTGAGGACAGGTTCAGATAATGAAAAAAGAATCGACGAAAGTCGGTTTTTTGTTTTTATTATGTGACTTTAAGTCCGTTTCGCTCCGAAGGTGCGAAACAGATAAACCACCCGCTATGCG
>NZ_JWGQ01000079.1:0-2148 GCF_001069025.1 Streptococcus sp. 1004_SSPC
GTTTGGGAAAAGTCTGCGAGCTAGTGGGATATAGGCTCCTGACATATCCATTGTAATAAACTGTACCTTTTGTCGAACTTTCAATGGATACTTCAAAAAGTGGTTTCGAATCGTGGTTTGACGGCGATTATCAAGGATGGTTATGAGTTTGTTAGTCTCATAGTTTTGCGCCACAAAAGCGAGTTCACTTTTCTTGAACCCAAACTCATCCCAGGACATAACCCTTGGGAGTTTGTCAAAATGTTCCTTGAAAGTAAACTGATCAAGCTTACGAATGACAGTGGATGTCGACACACGAAGTCTTCTGGCAATATCTGTTAGTGGCACCTTTTCAGTAAGGAGTTGTGAGACCTTTTGACGGACTAGATTTGAGATTTGGCAGTTTTTCTCAACGATTGACGTCTCAGCTACCGTGACTCGTCTACAGCCTTTACATTGGAAACGACGTTTCTTCAGATGTAGTAGAGTCGGTGTTCCAGTTTTGCTTGAACCTCGATGTAGATATCTTTTTCAAAAATAAGAAAAGTAATGATGTTAAGGTCTTTAACTCTGTGGTATTCTTAATAGATCTCATGAGTTCTTCCTAATGATGGTTTAGTCGCTTTTCATTATAGTTCTTACGGGACTTTTGTCTGCATTCAAAAAGCTCTATAATCTCTACAGTGGTTTTACCCACTACAGAAATTATAGAGCCAAATAAAATTGCTAATAACCTCTTGTTCTATTGTTCAATAGTTAGCAGGAGGTTTTTGTTATGGAAGTTATGACTGAAACGTGTTTTGGAATTGATGTCCACCAAAAGTCTATCATTTGTTGTATTCTAGATGGTCCACTAGGAAGCAATAAACCTAAAAAATTCAGAAAAAATTTAGTACAACAACTATAGCTCTCCAAAATCCCTTAGCTTGGATATTGGAAAATCACGCCATACATGTCTTTTTCTAAAGCACTAGCCAATATTGGGTGCTGCTCTTTAATATATTCTCAGATTCAGAACTCAATTTGATATTAGGTACCCCCCAATATATCAAGAATGTGCCTAGTCGAAAAACAGACATGAAAGATGCCGAATGGATTGCACAGCTCGGACGTTATGGACTTATTGAGACATCTTATATTCCTTGCAGTTACGTTCTTACAAACAACGTCAAACTCAAATAAAGAATGAGATTCATAACCTCTTACTACGTGCTAATATCAAACTAACCAGCTATCTTTCTGATATCTTCTCTAAGACAAGGCAGTCTCTTTTAATGCTCTTTATCAATGGGAAACTCATTGATTATGACAATGTGACAGCTTGTATTCACAAGCATGTCAAAGCAAATCCCGAAGAATTAATGGAGGCCATGAATGGGAAGTTGTCACTGGAAGATCGATTTTTCTTGGACAAAATCCTAGAAGAATATCAATTGTATCAAAACCTCATGAATAAATTAACGAGTGAAATAATAGCTTATATCGAAAAGGAGTTCCCCTGAAGAAAATAGATTACTTCAAATGATTCCTGGCGTGAGTGAAACTTGTGAAGCCACTATTTTAGCTAAGATCGGTCCAGATGTGAAGGCTTTTCAATCGGACGCACACTTAACTTCTTGGGCTGGGCTCTGCCCAGGATCTTATGAAAGTGCTGGCATTTAAAGATACTCACACATCACGCAAGGAAATCGATATATCAGGCAGGGCTTTGACCATGTCGGGATTGATTCCGGCTCATTCTAAAGACAGTGAGTTTTCATCTTTTTATAGCAAAACTTCCCAAAGAGGAAGTAATATGAAAGCCGTCATTGCTTGCGCACATAAGCTGCTTCGTATCATTTACAAAACTCTCGCAACACACCAAGAATACAACAAAGAAAAAATGCTAGGACTAAGGCAACAGTTCTAACACCAAAAATTAAAAAAATCTCAATTACAGTATATCACAAGAAGAGTTCTTTGTCCTATTTTTGATGTTTTTTCAAATAAAATGTACTAGAATCATATTAATGAAATGCAAAACTTGAAGCTACTAACAAGTTAATCAAAGATATTAAACGTCAGGGCTTCGGTTTTAGAAACTTTATTAACTTTAGGAAACGTGTCTTCATCACTCTGAACATACAAAAAGAGAAAACCTATCAGGTTCTCTCTAGATGTTAGCTTTTC
>NZ_JWGQ01000080.1:0-1910 GCF_001069025.1 Streptococcus sp. 1004_SSPC
GAAATTTGAATCAAAGCTTTTCTTTTTTTGACTGACTAATCATCTCTAGAAAATAGGTATGGACCCTTGTATCACCTGTTAATTCTGGATGAAAAGAGGTGACAAGCATATGTTTTTCCTTGGCTGCCACGATTGCCCCATTGACTTGAGCTAAAATCTCAACTTCTGGGCCAATGGTTTCAATGATTGGTCCACGAATAAAGACCATGGGAATCTCACCAATTCCCTTAAAGTCAGCATTTGTGACAAAACTGCCCAGCTGACGACCATAGGCATTTCTGGCTACATTGATGTCCATGCTTGCTAAATGTTTTGTTTGGTCTCCCACTATGGTTTTGGCTAACAAAATCAGACCCGCACAAGTTCCAAATACAGGTAGTCCTGCATTAATTTTCGTCTTAATTGGCTCAAACAAATCTAAATCATGCAAAAGTTTCCCCATGACTGTCGACTCGCCTCCCGGTAGAATGAGCCCGTCTAAATCAGCATGAGTTTCCCAATCCTGTTGATTTCTGATTTGAACTGTTTCAACATCAAGTGCTTTCAAGACCTGCTCATGTTCCGCAAAAGCACCTTGTAATGCCAATATTCCGATTTTTGTCATCTATTTTCCTCGCTCTGCCATCAAGATTTCTATTTCATCCTTATTGATACCAACCATGGCTTCACCCAAATCTTCTGACACTTGCGCCAAAATATCCGGACGATCAAAGTTAGTTACTGCTTTGACAATGGCTTCCGCACGTTTTTTGGGATCTCCTGACTTGAAAATCCCTGAACCAACAAAGACACCTTCAGCACCCAACTGCATCATAAGCGCAGCATCGGCAGGCGTTGCTACACCACCAGCCGCAAAATTGACAACTGGCAATTTGCCATGTTCATGGACATAACGGACCAAGTCAATTGGTACCTGTAAGTCCTTGGCAGTAATGTAAAGCTCGTCTTCTCTGAGATTTTGAATACGGCGAATCTCTTGGTTCATAAGTCGCAAGTGGTGAACAGCTTGGACAATATCACCAGTCCCAGGCTCACCTTTGGTACGAATCATTGATGCCCCTTCAGAAATACGTCGAAGGGCTTCACCGAGGTCCTTGGCCCCACAGACGAAAGGCACATCAAACTTGGTTTTATCCACATGAATAAGGTCATCAGCAGGCGTCAATACCTCACTCTCATCGATATAATCAATCTCAATAGCCTGCAAAATCTGTGCTTCCACAAAATGACCGATACGCACCTTGGCCATCACTGGAATACTGACAGCGGCCTGAATTTCCTTGATCATCTTAGGATCACTCATGCGTGATACACCACCCACAGCACGAATATCAGCTGGAATACGTTCCAAAGCCATAACTGCAGCTGCTCCAGCTGCTTCTGCAATACGTGCCTGCTCAGGGTTTTGAACGTCCATGATGACGCCCCCTTTAAGCATTTGTGCCAAATTTTTATTTAAGTCGTAACGATTTGTCATAGCGATCACCTCATATGTTTTTATGACCCTTATTTTACACAGGATAACTTTTGAAGAAAAGTGGCACTTTCACAAACTGTATGGGGACAATTCAGATCTCTATTGTCAGAATGAGCAGAATAATCACTAAATTAGAAGGTTTACTTCTATAGATTTTAATGATTCTTTAGTAACTGAATACTGGTGATGACAAATTATTTGGTGAGCATATTGTTTACTAAATGTTTAATTAGCTAACAGCAACTTTCTTTGTTAACCACAAAAATTCTTCTCCCACTTTAAGAAAACTTTAGGCTTTGCTTTATATACTATAATCATCCTAAAACTTTTCTTTTTCATAATCTCCTAAATCCAGGGCACAAGTCCTGGATTTTTGTGTGAACAAAAATTATGAAATTTGAATCAAAGCTTTTCTTTTTTTGACTGACTAATC